>JBKHIL010000022.1:0-11559 GCA_046538645.1 Desulfovermiculus sp. | reverse complement strand
GAGGAAAGCTTTCGTATCGAAAACCAGACAATACACATATGACGCGGCACTAGGGCAGCCCTCTTTATTCTACTCAGGCTATCGGGCTTGACGAGGACCGGCTTTTGCGTCCAATCTCTGAGGAAGGTCTGAAAAATTTGGGTCAAAGGAGGTCATGCCATGCCTTTCTGGTCGAAAGAATTTTCACCATCCCAGTTCAAAGAGGCCTGGCTGTTCTTTTTTTTTCTTGGCCTGGTCATGCTCAATTATCCGTTCCTGGTTATTTTCAATAAAGTTATTTTATTCATTGGCATCCCCTTACCGGTGCTCTATCTTTTTATTGGCTGGCCCTTGTCCATCCTGGTCATTTACTTTTTTTCCCGGGGCCTCGGCTCTGAAGCCGAACAGGCCGAAGATGCTGCAAGCAGCGAGCAGGGAAAGACTTTGTGATGAACCTTGGCCTCTTGTCCCTGATCATCCTGGGATATTTTGCTCTGCTTTTCGCCGTGGCCACCTGGGCTGAACACAGGGGAAAGCAAAATAAGAGCCTGGTTGCCAACCCCACAGTGTATACACTGTCCATGGCCGTGTTTTGCACCTCCTGGACATTTTACGGCAGCGTTGGTCGAGCGGCCACCACCGGGCTTGATTTTCTGGCCGTGTACCTCGGTCCGACCCTGATGGCCTTCACCTGGTGGTTCTTTTTGCGCAAAATGCTCCGGGTCAGCAAGGAGCTCAAACTTGTTTCCATTGCTGATTTCATTTCCAGCCGGTACGGCAATTCGGTTGTATTGGGTGCTGTGGTCACCATCTTTGCCGTCATTGGAATCATGCCCTACATTGCCTTGCAGATCAAAGCTGTATCCCAGACATTCGCATTGATCACCACGCCTGTTTTTGAATCCCTTAATGCAGAGCTCGATGCTCTTCCCCGGCTCATCAGGATTGATACCACATTTATTTTGGCTCTGCTCCTGGGAGTCTTCAGTGTCATCTTTGGGGCCAGACATCTGGACGCTTCTGAGAGACATGAAGGGCTGGTTGCCGCCATTGCCCTGGAGTCAATCGTCAAGCTCCTGGCTTTCCTGACAGTGGGGATCTTTATAACCTATGGTCTTTTCGACGGGTTTGGAGACATCTTCACCCGTTTCCTGCAGCGCTTTCCGGACAAAAAGGAACTTTTGCTCCTGGGTACTGAGTCCAGTACCTACACCACCTGGGCCACATTTATCGTCATGTCCATGATGGCCTTTATGTTTTTGCCCCGCCAATTTCATATCATGGTGGTGGAAAATACCAGTGAAGAGCATATCCGGCAGGCCATGTGGCGGTTTCCGACCTATCTCTTTCTGATCAACCTCTTCGTTCTGCCCATTGCTTTGGGCGGTTTGCTGCTCAATGACGGGGATACCAGCCAGGCCGACTACTTTGTCATCTCCATACCCCTTGGGGCCGATCAGGTCTGGCTGGCTGTGCTGGTCTTTGTGGGCGGTTTTTCGGCGGCTGCAGGCATGGTCATGCTTTCCTCAGTCGCCTTGTCCACCATGATGCTTAACAACCTGCTCATGCCGCTCATCTTACAGATCAAAGCCCTGCAGGGCAGAGAGATATCCAGGCTTTTAATCAATCTCAAGCGCATATGCATATTTGTGGTCATATTTGTTGGTTATATATTCTACAACATGATCGGCGATTCCTATACGCTGGTCAAAATCGGATTCATCTCTTTTATCGGGGCCACCCAGTTTGCGCCAGCTGTGATCAGCGGTCTGTATTGGAGACGGGCCAATCGCATCGGGGTGCTTACCGGGCTTATCCTTGGATTTGTGGTCTGGTTCTATACCCTGCTGATCCCTTCCTTTGTCTTCTCCGGCTGGCTGGGAAATGAAATCCTGGAAGACTGTCTTTTAAATCTGGGAATTCTCTGCCCGCTCCATCTGTTCGGGTTGGAGGGTCTGGACATGTGGAGTCATTCCCTGTTGTGGTCCCTTTTTTTTAATGTCGGGGCCCTGGTCAGTCTGTCCTTCATCTTTGAACAAGACGAAGTGGAGAAACAGCAGGCAAGCCGTTTTGTCGAGGTTTTCAGCAGGCCGTATGGTCCCGGCAAAAAGCAACGCTTGAGCAAAGCGCCGACAGCTACTGAACTCATCGACCTGATGAGCAAATTTATCGGTGAACAAAAGGCAGAGACCGCTATCAGCTCGTTTTTGGGAGACCGCAAGATTGGTGATCCGGATCTGCCCGAGATCAAAGAGTTCACTGAACGTACCCTGGCCGGGTATGTGGGCAGTGCTCCGGCCAGAATCATTGTTGAGAATTATCTGGCCACCCGGGGCAGTAAGATGGAGGATGTCTTTGATGTCTTTGGTTCAGTAAATATCAGCCGTACCGTGTCCAGGGAGCAGTTGCAAATCCTTTTTGAAGCCGCCAAGGTGGTGGCCAGCGGGCAGAGTCTGCAGGCTATTCTGGATAATCTCCTGGATCTGTTGACCCGGCAATTTCCGTTTGATTTATGCGTGGTCAGAATTGTGGACCAGGAGGGCAAAAAGCTGAAGGTCTGGAGTCAAAGAGGGATGAGCGCAGATCATCTTGGAGATTCCGATCGGGAAGTGAACATGGACACTGTGATAGGAGAGGCCTTTTTGACCAATTCCCTAATGGTAGTCAATGATACGGAAGAGCTCGGCCGGCCCGTCTCGGCTCAAATCATGCAAAGAGAAGGCATCAAGTCTTTCGCCCATGTGCCGATTACCATAGAAGATAAACCCATAGGGGTCTTGTCTGCTTTTTCCCGTACCGACAAAGGCATCTTTACTCAAGAGTTTATCGATGTCTTTCAGAGTATTGCGGCCCAGCTGGGTATTGCCTGGCGCAACGCCAGACAGACAGAACACCTTATCGCCGCCCGCCAGCAGGAAAGGGAACTGGAGATCGCCAGGAATATCCAAGTGGGACTTTTGCCTCTGCGACCGCCCCAAGTGGAGGGAGTTTCCCTGGCCGGTACCTGCGTGACCGCCTATCATGTGGGCGGTGATTATTATGATTTCCTGGTCAATGAAGACAACACGCTGGATGTGGTTATTGCCGACGTTTCCGGGCATAACATCGCCGCGGCCTTGATCATGGCTGAGGTCCGCACCTTCATCCAGGCCGAGGCCAATAGCAGGCGGAGCGCCAGTCAGCTGGCCGCGTCCTTGAACAGTTTCTTTTATACCAATCTGGTCAAGACCGGGATGTTCATCTCCCTTTTCTATGTGAAGTATTTTCCGCAAACCCGGGAGATTACCTATGCCAATGCCGGACACAACCTGCCCCTTATATGGCGGGCCAGAGAGCAGGAGTTCCTGACCCTGGACGCTGATGGACTCATCCTGGGAATCCTGCCCCAGGTGGAGTTCGAAGAAAGGGCAGAGCAACTCGAAGAGGGAGATCTGGTTTTTTTGTATACAGATGGAATTACAGAAGCCAGAAACAGGCACGGCGAGTTTTTCGGAGAGCAAAGACTGCGTACTCTGATCAGGCAGCGGCACAACGCCGGCCCACAGAAGCTCATCGATCATATCCTGCACCACCTGCAGCTGTTTACCGGGAGTCAGAGCTTTAGAGACGATATCACCATGGTGGTCATGCGGGTGGAGGAGAGGAGAAAGGGCAAGGGACAAGAGGTCAAGAGGCAAGGGGTGGGGTAAATGATCAAAATCCTGCTGTTCATTCTGGGTGCATATCTCCTTGTGGTCTGTCTGGGCTATGTGTTTCAGGACAAAATGGTGTTTTTCCCCGATCCTCATCTGGTTGGAAATCCAGGGGATATTGGGCTTGATTATGAAGATGTCTGGATTGAATCTGCGGAAGGATATAGTCTGCATGGCTGGTTTGTGCCCGGGCCAAAGGATAATGCCCGGGCCACGGCCTTGTTCCTGCACGGCAATGCCGGAAACATCTCGCACCGCTTGGAGATGCTCAAGATTGTACACCAATTGGGTTTGAACTGTTTGATGCTCGACTACCGGGGATATGGGCAAAGTCAAGGTTCACCCTCTGAACAGGGCTTGTACAGAGATGCAGAGGCGGCCTGGAACTGGCTGGTGGAAGAGAAAGGGCAAAGCAGCCGGGATATCATCTGCTGGGGACGTTCCCTGGGCGGACCTGTAGCCGCTTATGTGGCCAGGGACAAAAGTCCCGGGGCCTTGATCATCGAGTCCACATTCACCTCCATGCCGGAACTGGGACAGAAACTCTATCCTTTTTTGCCGGTCAAGGCCATGTCCCGCATGAATTTTCCGACTTTGGACTATATTCGCGGCCTGTCCTGCCCGGTGCTCATCGTGCACAGTCCGGAGGATGAGATCGTGCCTTTTGTCTTTGGGGAAAAGCTGTACCAGGCGGCAAATGAGCCCAGGGAGTTCCTTCAGATCCAGGGCGGTCACAACGAGGGATTTTTGGTGTCCGGGGATAAATATATTCGCGGACTCAGGGATTTTATGCACAGGTTTGGCCTGCTGTCATCCTAAGTACCGCTAAGTTCTGTGCCATATAGTGACAATTTCTCATTGCATAGATTAAGTTCTTTGTTCCGCCAAGTGAGTTATCCTCGTATGCAATGAGATTTTATCCCTAAGGTAACTCTGGCTTTTCTGGGTAGGGCTGGTTCTCTCCGAGACCCAGCCGCATCCATCATTTTAAAACCCCTGGCCCTCGGAGAGGACCAGGCTACTGGGCCCAGCTTTCTTCACAGCCAGTTTCATATTCGATCAAACTGGTCGTCTTTGGCCAGGTGCGGCGCTGATCCCGCCAAGGCGGGACTCTTCCAGTTCACCTGGATCTTCCCTGGGAACGTCTTCCTCTTATGGCTTCGGCCATTCTCTTATTGTCCCGACGTGTCACAAGGGGATCGGCAGATAAGCTAACTTTATGCTCCATACGAGATCTGCCTTCGGCAAAAAAGACAACTTTTTTCTTGACAAATATGTCTGAGAGCCTCTATGAATGAGTTCATTAAACATCTTTTTTTGGGGATCAAAGATCTGATCTTGTATTCTCATCCTTTTGAGGACTTCATGTTATTAAGTATTTCCAGATCCAATACAGTCAATCAGAACTGGTGGTGGCGGACCAGCATAGGGGGGTCTGTCATCGGAACAGTTTGATAATAACATAGCACACGCACAAAGACCGAGACGGCCCCATGGCCCCTCGGTCTTTTTTATTTTGGAGCAACCAAAAAGGCCGCGGGGTGACCCCCGCGGCCTTTTTTGGTTTAAGTTTTCTTTGATAATCCGGAAAACCGGCAGGTTATTATAACGTGAACGCGCAAAAAAATGTTTCAGATTTACCGCAGGCAAAGCTGAAAAGGAGCACATTGTATGCAGCTGCGACAATTTCCGGACCACAACACCTTTACCCAGTACTACCAGAACCACAATGTGGTTCCTGTCTGCCGGGAAATCCTGGCTGACATGGAAACACCGGTATCGGTGCTCAAAAAACTCTACGCAGATCAGTCACCGGCTTTTCTGCTGGAAAGCGTGGAGGGCGGGGAGCGCTGGGGCAGGTACAGCTTTTTAAGCACTTCAGCCCGGACCAGGGTCCAGGTCTTTGCTCAGACAGTGGAAATTGAAAAGAACGGACATCGGGAAAAAATTGAGCATAAGGGCCATCCCCTGCCGCTTCTGCGCCAGCTGATGAACCGCTACAACCCGGCGGTCGTTCCGGAATTGCCCCGGTTCTGGGGTGGATTGGTCGGGTATTTCTCTTATGAAATGGTCGGCTTTTTTGAGGACATAGCAAACCGCCTGCCAGCGGGTGAGCCAGTGGCTGACTTTGTGATCCCGGATGAGATGCTCATTTTCGACAATATTCAAAATACATTGAAGATGGTGGCCATTTGCTTTGCAAACGATTATCCCGATGCAGAATCCGCCTACCAGGCTGCAGAACAGCGGATCAAGGCCCTGGAACAGACGATTCTGGGAAAAAAGTCGGATAATGGATCCCAAAGGACTACAAGCGGCTCCATTACCCTGAAGCCGGTTTATGAAGCATCGGTATATAAGAAAAACGTTGAGATCGCCAAATCCCGTATTCAGGAAGGTGAAATCATCCAGGCCGTAATTTCTCAGCCCTTCCGCGCAAACCGCACCCCTGCTGATCCAACCGCACTGTACCGGGCCCAGCGGTATATCAACCCTTCGCCGTATATGTTTTTCATGCATCTGTATGACACAGTGCTTGTGGGCTCGTCTCCAGAGACCATGGTCCGGCTGGAAAACAATATTGCCACTTTGCGGCCCATTGCCGGCACCCGGCCCAGGGGCACAACCGAGCAGGAGGACCGGGCCCTGGCTGATGAGATGCTCCAGGATGAAAAAGAACGGGCCGAACATTTGATGCTTGTCGATCTGGGTCGAAATGACCTGGGCCGGGTGGCCCAGACCGGCACGGTTCAGGTCACCGATCTTATGGTCGTGGAGCGCTATTCGCATGTCATGCATCTGGTGTCCAATATCACCTGCGATCTTATGCAGGGTCTGGATGCCTGGGATGTCCTGGCGGCCACTTTTCCGGCCGGAACCTTAAGCGGTGCGCCAAAGGTTCGGGCCATGGAGATTATCTCCGAGCTGGAGCCTGAGCCCCGGGGACCTTACGGCGGGGCGGTGGGCTATATTTCCTTTCACGGCAACATGGATCTGGCCATTACCATCCGCACGGCCACCATTGCCCGGGGAACTCTGACTGTACGGGCCGGTGCAGGAATTGTGGCCGATTCCGATCCTGATGCCGAATACAATGAGACAGTGAACAAAGCCATGGCCATCGGCAGGGCCCTGGAGCTCATTTACGATCAAGTCACATAAGGGGCGCGCGTATGATATTTGTCATCGACAATTACGATTCATTTACTTACAACCTTGTGCAATACCTGCGGCAGCTGGGAGCGGAGGTGGAAGTGGCCCGTAACAAGGCCTTTGAAGTCCAGGCACTGGCCACACGACCGGTTTCCGGGATTGTGGTCTCTCCTGGGCCGGGAAGCCCGGAAAAGGCCGGGTTGTCAGTGGAGACCATCAGCAGGTATTCAGGGGAAATTCCCATACTCGGGGTCTGCCTGGGCCATCAGGCCATTGCCTGCGCCTTTGGGGGGCAGATCGTGCAGGCCCAAAAGCTCATGCACGGCAAGGTGTCTACCATTACCGCAGATGGAAAAAGCATATTTTCGCGCATCAATAAACCTTTTGAGGCCATGCGCTATCACTCCCTGGCCGTGGACCGGGACAGTCTGCCGGCCTGTCTGGAGATCAGTGCCCGGACTGAAGACGGGGAAATTATGGGCCTGCGCCATCGCCAGCACTGTACGGAAGGCATCCAGTTTCATCCGGAATCGATCATGACTCCGGTAGGCAAGCGGATCCTGCGAAATTTTTTGCGGGTATGTGAGAGCCAGTCTGCGTTGCCGGCTTGAGCTGCGAACATATTGCATTTGGCAACAGAGGCCCGGCAATCCATTCTGCAGCACATGAATCGCTGTGAAGATGTAAACGGAGAAAAATAATGTTTCGAGAATTGCTGTACAAGATCTATCAGCGAAAGGATTTGACTGAAGAGGAAATGTCGGCCCTGCTGGGTGAAATCTTTTCCGGGAATACCACCGACGCCCAGGTGGGCGCCTTTATGGGCGCATTGGCCACCAAGGGGGAAACATATGCCGAACTTGCCGGCGCGGCCCGGGCCATGCGTAAAAAGGCTATCCGCATTGAAGCCATGGCCCAGGACGTGATTGATACCTGCGGCACAGGCGGAGATATCTCCGGGACCTTTAACATCTCCACAGTGACCGCCTTTGTGGCTGCCGGGTGCGGTGCGGTGGTGGCCAAGCACGGCAACCGGTCCATCTCCAGCCAGTGCGGGAGCGCTGATGTACTCGAAGCCCTGGGAGTGAACCTGGACGTGGATCCGGAAATCGTGGAAGAGGCGATTGCCGAAATAGGGATCGGATTTTTGTTTGCCCCCAAATATCACGGGGCCATGCGATATGCGGCCAAGGCCCGAAAAGAGGTGGGGCTGCGCAGCATTTTCAATATGCTTGGGCCTCTGACCAACCCAGCCGGCACCAGACGCCAGCTGGTCGGGGTGTTTGCTCCGGAATTGACAGAAATGTTCGCCCAGGCCTTAAAGCGCCTGGGGGCAAAACGGGCTCTGGTGGTTCACGGCCATGACGGGCTGGATGAAATCTCGGTTTGCGCCCCAACCCGGATATGCGAGCTCTGTGATGGACAGATCACAACTTATGACCTCTTTCCTGAGTCCTATTTCGGCCGCACAGCGGCAGCGGAAGAAATTGGCGGCGGGAGCCCGGCCGAAAATGCAGAGATCACCAAAAGAATTCTTTCCGGTCATAAAGGGGCCGGGCGGGATATCGTGCTCATCAACTCAGCCGCCGCTCTGATGGCCGCAGGCCGGGCCGAGGGCATAGAGCAGGGCATTGAGATGGCAAAACAGGCCATTGACAGTGGGGCGGCGATGGACAAGCTCACGGCCCTGATTGAGTTTACCCGGGAGAATGCATAAAAAATGGGGCTGCAAAAAAAAGTGAATTGCAGGCGCAGAGGCCTGCATGAACCCAAGGAGTCAGGTATCAGTCCCGCCGCTGGCCGCAGACGGCCAGTTTGATCGAAAAAAACAGACCAAGAGGGCAGCCCTGAGTGGCTGCCCTTCATGGTGACAATCACGCGTCTGCGTGTAAATGGCAGTTTTGAAAGGCCAATCCGGAGTGGCCCTGATTACCCGGTGCATCAAGTCCACTAAATCCGGTCAGCAGACCGGCATGGGTGCCGGTGCTGCCGGAGGCCACCACCAGGCGGTCGATGACCAGTCCCTGTTCAAAGAGCTGTTCTTGCAGTTCCTGTGCGCAGGCCACATATCCGGTGGCTCCAATGGGATCGGAACCGCCTCCGGGAATAATGTATCCTTTGCGCCCTTGGGCCGCCAGCTCATCGGCTTGTTTGCGCATAGCAGCCATCATATCTGAGCCACCAGGCAGGACTTCAATCTTTTCCACACCCAGGAGTCTGAACAAAAAGTTATTGCCGCTGGCCTGGGGGTCATAGCTCTGGGGGACGCGTTCTTCCAGGACCAGCCGGCATTTCAGGCCTTCCTTGACTGCTGCGGACAGGGTCAAACGGCAATGATTGGACTGGATGGCCCCGCAGGTGATCAGAGTGTCCGCCCCCTGGTTGAGCGCTTCAGCTACCAGAAACTCCAGCTTGCGGGTCTTGTTGCCCCCGCTGGTCAGACCGAGAAGGTCATCTCTTTTGATATAGATATTTGGACCACCCAGGGCCTGGGTGAAGCGGGGTAAAAACTCCAGTGGCGTCTTGCCTGGGGTATAGCGACGTCGGGGAAATCGGGCCAGATCCATAAAGGTTCTCCTGAGTTAGAGGCAGACGACAGCTTCGATTTCTATATCCGCATTCTTAGGGAGCGCAGCTACTTGAATGGCCAGTCTGGCCGGCGGCTCAGATGGAAAGTATTGTGCATAGACCCGATTGACTTTTTCAAAATCTCCAATATCAGTCAGATAGATGTTGACCTTCACCGCTTTGGTCAGCTCTGTGCCTGCAGCCTGGGCAATGGCCCGCAAGTTTTTCAGGCATTGATGGGTGCGCTCTTCAATTCCTCCCTGAGCGAGTTCGCCTGTGTCCGGATTAATGGGCAGCTGTCCGGAAATGAACAGCAGGTTGTCTGCTGATGCGGCCTGGGAGTAAGGTCCAATGGCCTTGGGGGCCTTGGGGGTGGAATACATTTGAGGGGTGATTGCTGAGCTCATTCGATTTCCTCCAGTATCCTTTTCTTCCTTGATCAATCCGGCAAACCTGAAATATTTTTTGTCCGCTTTGGGGCAAAAAAGAAGATTTACCGAAGGCAAAGCTGAACAGGACGTTTTTGCATATCAATACGGATCAGAAGTTAAGATTTTATTTTATAACTCAACAAGAAAAAAAGTTTTTTGTCAAGGCGGGTCACTCTTCCCAGCTCAAGCTCCGATCTACAGCCATTTTCCATTTCCTGTACCTGGTTTCCCTCAGCTCGGGATCCATATTCGGAGTCCAGTGCGTATCTTCTCTCCAGTTGTTCTGCAGTTCTTCCCGGCCGGACCAGTATCCGGAAGCGATTCCAGCGGTGTATGCAGCTCCCAGGCAGGTGGTCTCAACCACCATGGGACGGATGACCGGGACACTGAGCACGTCAGCTTGAAACTGCATGAGCAGGTCGTTGGCCACCATGCCTCCGTCCACTTTGAGCCTGGTCAATTCCACACCGGAGTCCTTGTTCATGGCCTGAACAATGTCTTTGGTCTGATAGGCCGTGGATTCCAGAACAGCCCGGGCCAGGTGGCGTTTGTCAGCATACTGGGTCAGCCCTGTGATCACGCCTCTGGCATCGGGCCGCCAGTAGGGGGCCAAGAGTCCTGAAAAGGCAGGGACAACATAGACCCCGGCCGTATCTTCGACCTGGGAGGCCAGGTCTTCAACTTCCCGGGTCTCCTGGATGAGGCCCAGATTGTCCCTGAGCCACTGGACCAGGGCCCCGGCAATGGATATGGCTCCCTCCAGGCAGTAGGCCGGTTTCCGGCCGCTGAACTGGTAGGCCAGGGTGGTGAGCAGGCCATGCTGCGAAGGTATGGGCTCATGCCCGGTGTGCAGAAGCAAAAAGCAACCTGTACCGTACGTATTTTTGGCTTCGCCTGGAGTAAAGCAGGCCTGGCCCACCAGGGCGGCCTGCTGATCACCCAGCGCGCCACAGACCGGAATGCGGGCCTGAAAAGGACCGTTTTCCATGGTTGGCCCCCAGGAGCTGCTGTCACTGGAGGGCACGATCCTGGGGAGCATGGACTGTGGGATATCCAGGAGCGTTAAGATATCATGGTCCCACTGCAGGGAATGTATGTCCATGAGCATGGTCCGGCTGGCATTGGTCACATCACTTACATGGGCCCCTCCTTTCGGGCCTCCGGTCAACCACCAGATGATCCAGGTTTCGATAGTCCCGAACAGGGCGTCTCCCCTTTGTGCCGCCTGTCTGGCCTCGGGCACGGTGTCCAGGATCCACTTGATCTTGGGTCCGGAAAAATAGGTGGAGATCGGCAGTCCGGTTGATTTTCGAAAACGGTCCAGTCCGCCTTCGGCTATGAGCTGTTTACAGATGTTTTGAGTCCGGGTGCACTGCCAGACAACGGCGTTGGAAAAGGGCCGGCCGGTGGTCCGGTCCCAGACCACGGTGGTTTCCCTCTGATTGGTTATGCCTACGGCCGCAAGTTGCGAACCCCTGATCCCGGCCTTGGCCAGGGCGCCTTTGATCACCTCGCCGGTGTTGCGCCAGATCTGCATGGGATCGTGCTCCACCCAGCCGGGGCGGGGAAAGATCTGGCGATGCTCTTTCTGGTCCAGTCCCTTGATCCGGCCCTGGCGGTCAAAGATAATGAACCGGGTGCTCGTTGTACCCTGATCAATGGCTCCGATGTACTCGCTCATAGTTTTGCTTTGCCGCTGGCTGTGACCGCCAGTTTGATCAGAGAAGAAACTGACG
>JBKHIL010000145.1:0-5078 GCA_046538645.1 Desulfovermiculus sp. | reverse complement strand
TCCTTTCTGGCCGGAGCCGAGGATATGAGCAGCTGCCGGATTGAACTTACATCATACTTGGACCTGATGCTCTCATCCAGGGCCAGAAGCATGACGTAATGGGTGGGAACCAGAGAGGTGAAAGTGATTTGGTAACGTTCAATGCAAGCTAACAGGTCCTCAGAATCAAAGCTGGACGCATTGTAGATAAAAACAGGTGCTGTTACTAAAGTATAGGCAAAGGAGTAGTAAATAGAGTTCACATGACACATGGGCATGACCAGCATGATTTTATCTGACGGCAAAACGCCCATGTTTATATTATTCAGATAATACTCTGCCATATAGCTTTCATGGCTTTTAACCACCCCTTTGGGTTTTCCGGTGGTTCCTGAGGTATACATGATGGTCCATGGATCTTTACTGTCGACTTCAGTTGCAGGCTCCTGGTCCGAGGAGCGCTGCAGAAGCTGTTCATAGTTGACATAGCCTGGCGGGGTCTCACCCTGGCCAATGTAAATAAAGTTTCCATCAGAAATGTTCAAACGGTCCCGGATACTGTTGATCAACTCCACAAAAGGCTCTTCGACCAGAAATCCCTTACACTTGGAATGATTGACAATAAACTCTATCTCAGGACCGGCTAGCCGGAACATGACCGGGACCACAACCTGGCCCCCTTTGGCGCAGCCGGCATAAAAATCCATCCATTCGCCGCGATTGTAGCTGATGATGGCCAGAGTATCTCCATGGCTGATTCCCAGCTCTGTGAGACCATTGGCCAGCTGACAGGCCCTTGTATTCCATTCCTGAAAAGAATATTCCTGGTTCTTGTCCTGCCATCCCAAGGCATTGGGATAGTTCTTGGCATTCATTTTCAGGACTGTGCCCACATGCATCCAATTGTTTGCTGTCATATGACAACACCCTCCTCTCTAAGATTACCTGGAAATCGGCTTATGCTCCGCCTCCAGGCCAAAAAGTGCGGCTCCAAAGGCACCGGTCAGCTGGGGGAAACTGGGAACCAGAATTTTGTTTCCGGTCATCTCTGAGGCCATCTCCGCCAGATAGGGATTATGCGCCACCACCCCGCCGGTCATGACCACGGTGTCTTGGAGACTGTCCATTTCCAGCACTCTTTTGAGCATGGAGTGGTATACTCCTTTGACAATGTCCTCCAGCTTGCGGCCCTGGCGAATGTTTTCGAGCACTTCCGTGGCTGAAAATACAGTGCAGAAACTGCCCAGCTCGACCATATGCCTTGACTTTCTGGCGAGACTGTCCATATCTTCTAATGCAATATCCAGTCTTTGGGCCATTTCCTCCAGAAATGCGCCAGTCCCGGCAGCGCATTTCCTGTTCATCTTAAAATCAATCCGCCGCCCGCTGGGATCAAGCTTGATGACTTTGTTGTCCTGGCCGCCAATATCAATGATGGTCATAGCCATTGGGAAAAGGCGAAAGCAACCCTTGGCATGACAGGCGATTTCGGTCTTGGTGAACCTGGCCGGGGCAACATTTTTGCGGCCATACCCTGTGGAAACACATGTCCTCACAGAGTCCATGTCTGCGCCAGCCTGGGCAAGGGCCAGCTCCAGACAGCGATCGGCTGTAGCCTGGAAATCGATCCCAGACTTGAGGACCCCGCTGCCTGTCAATTCACCTTCCGAATTGATAAGGGCGGCTTTTGTTCTGGAGGCCCCAACATCCACACCAGCATAGAGTTCGATAGTCTGCTCCTTAATGTTCACAGGTTACGCAGGCTCAAAGCATACGGGTACTTTCTGCCTGCTTATTCATCCAGCTGTTCAATAAAGGCTTCGATTTGGGTTTTCGACTGTTCTTCTGAATAACACCTCAAGTCATTGAGATCCCCGTTGATGGACAAAGTAGGGATGCCGGAGTTTGTGCGAAGGCGTTGCGGGAGTCCGTATCTGGTGTTTGAGTTGCTGGGACAGGTTTTGGCGTCATGGAAAATGATTCCGTCACAATGGTATTTTTGGACATGATCCAGAATGTATTGCTCCTTGAACGCTTCATTTCTGACAATGAACAGTTCAGTATAGGCCCGGGCCATGCTCTCAAAAGGCTGGTTTGGATCAAGCTGTTCATATATCCAGCTGTTGCAATAGGTTGATGCCACTATACAAGTACTTAGTGAAGCAAACAGCTCGGATAAGGGACGCAGCTTGCCCCATATGGGCATACCGTCCCAATACAGGCGGTGCCTTTCTCCCCCCACAGCTGCGATGTCATCGTTCACCCTGGATTTCAGCTCATCCAGCAGCAGCCGGTAGTAGTCTACGGCTTCCTGGGTTCCCCGGGCCACTACAGCCGGCCCCATATGAATGGTGTGATCGAAAAATGTCCACGGAGACGGGATTTGGGCTGCCGTCTCCAGGCAGGAGCGCCACAGAGTTGAGGTTTCCCTGGACAGTTGAACCGCTTTTTGCAGCTCGGCCATATCAAAAGGACTGTGGATCACTCTTTCCAGCTCCGGGACGAGATCCCGGATCTGCTGGGCGATATCCTGGAGATGATAGTCTTTGATTTCACCCAGATCGCGGTGGGAATAAATGCCGATCACCGGGACCCCAAACTCTCTGGCATACCATGAAAACCAGTCCTGAACATCCCGGCACTGGTTTGTATTAAAAACCAGAATATCTGGCCGGGGCAGGGACTCTATTCCATAAGCCCTGGTAAGGGGGGTTTTTCCCTCCAGATAGGAGCCTATGTCGCTGGTCAGGTATGAACAGATCTCAGGGGAAAACCCGCAGGCATTGGCTGTAGGGATGAGATCGGTAGCCATGCGGGTGGCACCGAGCATGGCTGCGTGATTTTCCGGGAAATAGACCAGGAAACCCATACCCCGAAGCAGTTCTGCCGGTCCAACACTTGAACACCAGGCTATTTTTTGATCTCTGCTCCTGGAGGCTTTGTCCAGCTCCAGAAAGTGATCAGCCATGATCTGCTTCAAGGTTTGGGTTGCTGCAAATGATTTTGGAGGCTGTACAGAGTCTTTGCTCATAAAAAGTCCAGTTCAGGTTGCACGTTCTGACGTATTTTGGAGTCACGCAAGCGGCTGCCAACTTACAGCTTTGACTCCAGGCCCTTGACCAGAGCCCTGAGGGTTGCATTATAGGGGGTGGGGATGTCGCATCGCTCACCGTATTCAACGATTTTTCCGTTCATGAAATCGATTTCGGTTCGGCGTTTGGCTTCAATGTCCATAAGCATTGACGGTTTGTGATGGCCGGCATTTTTCATGTAGCTCATGCTGTAGGTGTAGTAATCCCAGCCCAGGGATATCTCATTCGCCCTGGCCACCCGGATCGACTCTTTGACCAGAGAGTTGATGGTCTGATAGACAATGGGATCATTCATGGCCTCAGCCATGGTCATGCCCGTGGTGGCACATACTGGATTCATGGACGCATTCATGATCGATTTGCGCCAGACCATGGAAATGATCTGATCTGTATGCCGGGTTTCCAGGCCGCTGGCAGTTAAGGCTTGGGCAATTGCTTGAGCCGGCTGTTGAAAGTTGGGATCCATCTCTTGCACAAAATGAGGAGGATGATGGAAGCCAACATGAACCCTTCCCGGAGCTGCCAGGCCGCACCCCCAATTGACCACTGCCCGCATGACCTTTTCCGGCCCCAGGGTCTCGGCGATCACTTTTTCGGTGTCGATTCCGTTTTGCCAGCTGATCACCTGGGTCGGTCCATCTTTAAATACTTCCAGAGATGAGCTTAAAAGAGGCAAAGAATTGGCCTTCACGGTGACAAAAACGGCATCCGGGGCATAATCGGCCATGTGCTCCACATCTGTACACACATGCTCGATCTTCTGCTGCAGCTCAATCGCACCTTCCAAAATGATCCCCGGGTCTTTGGCAGGGGCCAGGAGATGTTCAGCTATATCGCAGAGGATGACCTTATAGCCGCCGTGAGCCAGCTGGGCGGCAACTATGGAGCCCACCGGTCCGGCCCCGACAACGCCGAAGGTTTTCGGTTGCAAAGTAGGATCGGCTGCATTCATGCTCCCCTCCATGTATGTTCATGATCTCTGTTCAGCTTTGCCCCCGGCAAATCTGAAATGTTTTTTGCCCCAAAGTGGGCAAAAAAGAGAAGTTTCCGGATTGATCAAGCCCGCAAGTCCGAGCAGAGCGAGGCAATAATGTTCTTTCTGGACTCTTGTTTCATACGGGCAGCCTCTGACTGCAATGAAAATTATTTTATTAATTTATTTGACCAAGTCACCAGTGTGATCCAGCTACAGCGTATAAAATCTCACCTCTTTACTCAGATTCCAGCATTCCAAAGGCTTCGGAATCCAGGATGGTTTCTCCCTGTTCCTGGAGTATCTCGATGGCCCGGTCATTATCGCTGAAGCGGAAGATCATAATGGCATAATTCTCGGTCAGACCGGTAAAGGCGTACATGTACTCCACAAAGATCCGGGCATCGAGCAAGGGTTTGAGCAGGGCAGCCAGGCTCCTGGGACGATCCGGAATCTTGACGGCCACTACTTCACTCACCTTGGCCGGGATCTGCTTCTGCATCAAAATCCGCCGGGCTTTGGCCACATCAGAAACCAAGAGCCTGAGAATACCGAAATCTGCGCTCTCCACCAAATTCAAGGCTCTGAGATTTATCCCGGCTTCCCCCAAATCGTCGGCCACCTCGTAGAGCCTTCCTGGAGAATTCTCAATAAAAACAGATATTTGTTTGAGCTTCATGGTGTATCCTCTCTCTTCGCTGCATGTCCATTTATAGGGTAATGACGATATGAGTTCCTATTGAGCCCTGAGTCCGTCTATTGTTTTCCGTAGCGCTCCCGGAGGATGTTTTTTTGCAGCTTGCCGGCTGCACTCCTGGGTACGTCATTGAAAACTATTTTTTCCGGCCACTTATATTTAGCCAGCCCTTCCTTTTGACAAAAATCGATCACGTCTTCCTTGGTCATCTCCTCTCCGGGCCGGAGCTTGATTACGGCCATGATGATCTCTCCCAGGCGATCATCCGGATAACCGATGACGGCCAAATCCTGTATCTTGGGGTGCCAGCTGCGGCAGTCCTCGATTTCGGCCGGAA
>JBKHIL010000144.1:0-5085 GCA_046538645.1 Desulfovermiculus sp. | reverse complement strand
TTCCGGGCCAGGCGCAAAAGCTGGTGGGTGAAGCCGGCCTCGTTGTCATACCAGACAATAAGCTTTACCAGGCTCTCATCAGTGACCGTGGTGGTCAAGGCGTCCACCACCCCCCCGTAAATGGACCCCACATAGTCAACTGAGACCAAGGGTTCTTCGCTGTATCCCAGGATGTTTTTGAGTTCTCCCTGCGAAGCTGCCTTCATGGCATTATTGACTTCCTGGGCAGTTACACTTTGCCCCAGATCTGCACTTAAGTCCACTAAAGAGACATTGGGAGTCGGGACCCGGATGGCCATGCCGTCAAGCCTGCCTTTGAGCTCCGGGATGACGTCGGCCACGGCCTGTGCTGCTCCAGTGGAGGTCGGGATCATGGACATCGCAGCTGCCCGGGCCCGTCGCAGGTCCTTGTGCGAACCGTCCAGGATGCGCTGAGTCATGGTGTAGGAGTGAACCGTGGTCATGCTGCCGCGCAAGAGTCCAAAGTGGTCGTGCAGAACTTTTACAGCCGGGGCCAGACAGTTCGTGGTGCAGGAAGCATTGGAAACAATGGTATGTTCGGGCTGCAGGGCCTGGTCATTAACGCCCATGACAATGGATATGTCACAGTCTTTGCTTGGGGCGCTGATCAACACCTTTTTCGCTCCGGCCTGAAGATGCGGTTCACATGTCTTACGGTCCTTGAACTTGCCCGTGGTCTCCAGGACAAGCTCCACGCCCATATCTCCCCAAGTCCACTCCCCGGCTGGATTTCTGGTCACGGTGATCTGCTTTCCGTTGATTTCCAGGCCTTGATCAGTGGCCTGAACCGTACCCTGAAAAGGACCATGCACAGAATCGTATTTCAGTAAATGGGCCAGGGAATGGTTGTCTGCCCGGGCATTGATTGTCACCAGTTCCAGTTCGCTCTTCCCGGCCAAAAGACGGGTTGCATAACGGCCTATACGCCCAAAACCATTGATTCCTATGCGTATACCCATGAGCTGCACTCCTTTTCTTGGGGTTTTGGGTAAAGAAATTCCACATCACATGTATCAGATTACAAACAATTATTCTGTCTTATCGCCCCCGAACAAACTCTTGAGCGCATCTTTGGCTTTCTGGCCTGTATCTGAGGTCTCATTGCCCTCTTCCGACCCAGACAGACCGAGTTTTTCTTGCAGCTTTTGCATACCCTTGTCTACCTCTTCAGACATCTTTTCCTGCCCCAGAATCCTGACCAGGGTCTCCTTATTCAGCCCTAGACGGGGGTCGGCAAAGGAACCCTGGACATCGATGGGGATTTCTTTTCCTTCCAGGTCGGAAAGTTCTGGATATTGTCCGGAAAGATCGCGGTCAAAATTTACCTGGAGCAGGTAATCCAGACTGCGCTTGGTTAAGTCAAGTTGACCTGATCCCTGAATACTAAAAAGCGAAGAGATAAGTTTGAGATTGCTTTTACGCACCATACCCTGGTCAATGTCCGCATCAAAATCCAAAGAAGAGAACTTGGTGCTTTCAGTCTCGGTTTCTTTCGGTGTTTTGCCTTGCATGGTCAGGTAGACGGTACGAATGCGATGCAGAAGGTTGGCTCCCTGGAAAGAACCGTCCTGGAGGTCCAGATCCAGACTGCCGTTGAGTGCCTGAAGCAATGAACGGGCATCAAGACCCTGACTGGAGAAGGAGGTCTGAACAGAACCCAGGCCGGAAAGAAGGCTTTTGCCGGTCATATCCTGGAGAAGGGATTCCATCTGGATCGTATCCAGTCTTGTTTTGGTGTCCACTTTCGGTGTTTGTCCTCTGACATCCAGTGAGGTGGTGGACTCAAGAGTGCCTCCGTAGAGCTGGCCCTGAAGAGGAGAGATATCTATCTGCCCGTCTTTGGCCTGGACGGTCAAAGCGACCTCTTCCATGCGCATGCCTTTGACCTTCATCTTTTGGACTTGAATCTGACCGTCCATGTTCAGCTGGCGCAGGGGAGCCAGGGGCAGGGCGGCTGCTGATGCTTCCTTTTCTTGTCCTTTGTCGGCTTTTTTCTTGTCCTCTTCTTGAGGATCTGTTTTTGCCTGGCCATTTGTTTGGGCCGGAGGAAGATACCGGTCCACATCTATCTGATCCACCCTGAGGTCAAAGCTGGAAGCCGGAACCGATCCGCGAAGATCCGCGGCTGCCTGCCCTTGAATGCTGGTGTCATCAAGGATCATGTCCAGGGACGTGAGCTGAAGCGACGAGGGCGTGGCTGTGAATTGGGTCTGGGCCTGTACAGAACTGAGAGCTTTGGGATCCCGTGTTTTTATCTGAGGGAGATCAAGCCTGGTCATAAGTTCTAGAGGATTGAACTGCTCCACATTGATTGTTCCGGTGATCCGTGGATCGCTGAGCACGGATTCTCCTTCAGCCTGCGCAGTGACCCGAAGATCATCAAAAGCAGTCAGGGACAGATCTGGCACCTCGAGATACTCTGAGTCTAAATTCAGGCTCAGAGAAGTCTGAAGCCGGGTCTTGGCTTCCCCTCCCGGGATATCCGGTCCCGAGGCCAGGGTCTGGACATCAAGATCATTTATGTGCACCACTTTTTTCTGCATATCCACCTCGGCCTGGCCAGTGGTGCTCACCTCGGCCTGCACCTCAGGCTGGGTGTTGTCGATGGCGCAGCTCAAGCGGAAAGGAATGGGGCTGTCCATGTTGACCGGACCGACCTCCAGACCCAAATCCCTGATTTGGGTCTGGGTCCCGGACATCTTGTCCGACCAGTTCAGGCTGGTATCTTGAATCTCTATCTTTTCAATACTCAAAGCGGCCAGACCCGTTGAAGAGCCTGTGGATTCTTTATCTTCTTCCGAGTCAGCCCGGGGCTCACCTGGGGACTGGCCGTTCTCGGGCATCAAGTCCTCCCAGTTGGTCTGGCCTTTTGCATTCTTGGCCAGGTTGATCTCAGCCTGTTCCAGAAGCAAAGTACCCACCTGGACTTCGCGGCTGATCAGGGGCATGAGTTTGACTTTCAGGCCTGCTTTGTGCACTGAGAGCATATGTTCAGGGGCAAACCCCTTAGCGTTGGATAAAGACACGTCCTGAACTTCCAGACCAATCCAGGGGAAAAAGGAGAGCTCCATGGGTCCGCGTATCCGCACTGAACGGCCTAACTGGTCGCTGGCCGCCTGTTCGATGCGCTCCCGATAGTCATTGGGATCGACAAAGATGATCACCCCGGCGATGAGCAGAACCAGGATGAGAATAATTCCGCCGACAGAGTAGAGTATGTACTTGAGTGCTTTAGGCATGGACAGAGTCCTCCTCGGGACACGATGGGTGCTTTCCTGCACAGGGCTTTTTGGTTTTTTTATGATTGTCAACGAGTTCCAGATTTGAGGCTTTCAAAATATAATTTAGCACGAAGAGGAAAATTCAATCAAGTATGAGTGAACAAAGAAAATCGCGGGCTGATCAGCTTTTAGTGCACCGGGGCTTGAGCTCGAGCCGGGAACAGGGCAAACGGCTGATCATGGCCGGGCAGGTGTATATGGTTGATGACGCTGGAAATGTCCACCAGATCAGCAAGCCGGGGACTCTTTTGTCCGGGCATGTCCGCCTGCAGGTCAGGGAACAGGAAAGATTCGTCAGCAGAGGCGGAGAGAAGCTGCTTACGGCACTGGATCACTTTCAGCTCCAGGTCCAGGGTGTAGTGGCTCTGGATGTCGGAGCTTCAACCGGAGGCTTTACAGACTGCCTTCTCCAAGCCGGAGCCTTAAAGGTGTATGCTGTGGATGTCGGGTATGGCCAGCTGCATTGGCGCTTGCGCAATGATAAGCGGGTGGTGGTTCTGGAACGGATTAACGTCCGTCATGCGGGCCCGGACCTGATTCCTGAGCCTGTGGACCTGGTGGTTATGGACTGCTCGTTTATCTCATTGACCAAGGTTCTGCCCCCCTGCCTGCTCTGGATGCGGCCCGGAGCGCTCATCTGTGCCCTGATCAAACCCCAGTTCGAACTTCCCCGGGGGTCAACTGTCAAGGGGGTGGTCCGCTCCCCGGAAATGGAAGAGGAAGCCGTCTCCCGGGTCATGAGCTTTGCCCGGGAGATCGGATTGACATGCTGCGGATATGTCCCCTCCAGGGTGCGCGGACCCAAGGGAAATCAGGAGTATCTGGCCCTGTTTGCTCTGGAATAGGTATTTAGCTTGCAATCACTCCGGCATACCCTACCACATGAGATCTGTCCCCGATAACGTCTCCTGATGTGGCGTAACGCACAAGTTCAGCTTTTTTCGCACCCATGGCCACAGCGATGTGCAGCCCCATGTACATGGGCAGGATGCCGCACATACTGATCCTGTGCCTGGCCACTACCTCCAGAAGCTTTTCCGGGTCCAAGTCTAAAATGGCCTGTAAGGCCAAATCATCCTGGCTCTTGGCCTCGTCTTCAGGCAAAAAATGACTCATATCTGAGCTGACAACCAGGCTGACCCGGCTTTTCCAGGTTGTAAGCACCTGGACCAGATTGCCGGCTATGCGTTTGAGTTTCTCCCGGTCCGGGAGAGAGATGCACACAGGGACAATCATGGCCTGCGGATCCATGGCCCATAAAAAAGGCAGCAGGACCTCAAGGGAGTGTTCAGCCCGATGTGCGTCATAGTCCGCCGTTAAGTCCGGATCAGCTTGAACCACGGCCTGAGCCAGCTCGGCATCCACCTCCAGATGTGCACCAGGAAGCTCCCATTTGCCGTCAGGCCACACAGCGGCAGGCTGACCTTGCCCCGAGTGGTTAGGGCCTAACAGAAGGAGAGTGGAGGCCAGATCAACACGGGCCAGAGTCGCCCCGGCTACATGTCCGGAGAATATATGCCCGGCATGGGGAAGCATGACCAGTTTGGCCTGGACCTTGTCCCTCCCGGCTTCGGGCTGTAAGTACTCCCTGACCTTTCCTTCCCATTCACTCTTTGAACCGGGATAAAACTGCCCGGCCACTACCGGTTTCCTGTCCATACGCATTTCCTCACAACTGTTATGTGACAGATTTCAGTACTGCCGCTGGCCGCCAGTTTGATCCAGTATCAACTGTGCGATTTCCGCCGGATGCAAAGTGCTGAAACCCGACACCTTTGGATCT
>JBKHIL010000143.1:0-5086 GCA_046538645.1 Desulfovermiculus sp. | reverse complement strand
GCTGGACCCCGGCCTACGCCGGGGTGACCCCGGATCTCAGTCCGGGGCAGGCGGAAAAAGCAAAATCGAGTTTCATACGCGCTACGAATAAAGAGGGCTGGGCTTGTGGTCAAGCCCGCCCTCCTGGAGGAGTAGCAGGAGTCACCCTTGGCTTCTAAGGAAGGCCTGCATTGAGATAGCAAAGAGGAGTCATGGTCTTGGGCTTACTAAAGCACCACCAGTAGGCCGATCTTGCCTTAAGGACAGGCCTTTTAATTGTTCTTCTGTTCTGTTTGAAACCTTTTTAGAAAAGCCAAGTCCTTATCTCAGCCTAGCTGATTTCCCTCCCCCAGCTCTTCTTTGACCAGCTCCATGCAGTACTTCAGCTTTTCCAGGCAGGTCAGAACCTGGTCTCTCTCCTGCGGGGTCAACTTGAGCAATACCCGCTCATGCATTGTGGCCTGAAACTCCTGCACGGCCTGGAGCTTTTTTTCACCTGCCCTGGTTAAAGTTAAAATCCGTATCCGGGCGTCATGAGGATCTGTACACCTCTCAGCCAGGCCTTTATGTACCAGGGCGTCACCAAGGGCCGTGGCTCTGCTCTTGGCCACTCCCAACTCTCTGCTGACCTGGGTCAAAGTTATATAGCGTTCTTTTGTAAACAGCAGCAGGCAACTTATCTCGGAACAGGGCAGTCCAAAAAGATGCTGCTCGTGGTCCCCCCGTTCCTCACAACACTTGAGCATGGCCTGAAGCAGATTCTGGAGGCAATCAGCCTGATATCGCAGGGCTGTTCTTTCGTGTCGCATGGTCCCTTGTTGCTTGGAGATTTTGAAATTCATGTCTTAACCCGGGCATAACGATGTATAAATCCCTGGACATCAAACTTGCGCCGGCATCCGGCGTAGCTCATATATCGAACCGTCCCAAAGACCGGTCTCTGCTTAAATCCATGATCATGCACCCCGCCCACTGACCACAGCACCCCCACATAGCCGTTGGGGTCCCGGCCATCTAACTCATAGCGATCATTGAGATTTATGGCTACAGAAATGGCCTGTTCAGGGCTCTCGGTCCATTCCAGGATCTTTTTGGCCCAATACATGCGCAGATACCCGTGCATCTTGCCTTCGGTCACCATCTGCATCTGAGCCGCGTTCCACAGATCATCATGGGTCTGGCCTGCTTCCAGCTGAGAAGCGGCATAGAGAAAGGGGCGGGGATCTGATCGATGGGCGTTCAGTGTTTTCTGCGCCCATTCGGGAAGTGCGGCAAAGGAGTCGTAGTCAGGGCTATACCAGCAGAAATTGTCAGCAAGCTCTCTGCGGATAATGAGCTGTTCCAGAAAACTTTCCTTGAGATGGGAAGATATACCTTCATTTTCCTGGACCTGCAAGGCCACCCGCTGCGGGGCGAGCTGGCCGAAATGGAGATAGGCAGAGAGATTGGAGAGAACTGATGCATTTGGGTCATTATTTTTTTGAGCATAGCTTTGCAGTTTAAATGTCACAAACTCATCCAGGACCTGCTTCGAGGCTTTGGCTCCAGGGGCCAGCCAGACCACCGGGGAAATGCTTGTGTCCACCTCCAGACCCTCTTCAGCTCCCTCCCAATCGGGCTCCTGGAGTGGAAGGCCTGATACCTGATACGGATGGGTTTGCAGGTCAGAGAAAGGATGCAAAAAATCAAAGAGCTTTCTTTGTATCCTGGGCCGGATGGTGCGGGCGGAGTATTCCTGCCTGGAGGAGGCCTCCCAGCAGGGGACTATATTGTGGGCATCCACCATGTAGATCGGAACCTTAAGGCGGGTGACTATCTCGCTTCGCCACTTGCTTTTGATCCGCAGGGGATCAAAATCGCAGATCAGGCTTTCTGCATCCAGCTTGTGGACAAAAGCGGAGATTACATCAGGTGGACGGCCGCAGCGAAGCACAAAAGGTATGCCCAAATCCAAACTGCTTTTGCATGTCTCCTGCAGTCCACGCAGCATGAAGTGGTATTGCCGCCAGGCTGCACCAAGAAACCCGGACTGCAGGCAAAAGATGATGACCAGTCCCCTATTGGTCTCCAGGGCGCGCTCCTGGGCACAGATCACAGCCCAGTTGTCATGTATGCGCTGATCCCTGCTCATCCAGTAGACCACGGGGCCGGACCCGGGAACTCCGGACTGCAGGATGTGTATGCGCCGAGGATCCATTGGACAGTCAGCTCTCCAGGGTCAATTCCCTGAGGTCCTGGAAATTGGTGACCGCCACCAAATGATACACATCAATGTCAAAAATTACAGACGCAGGATTCCTGGCAAAGGCTTCCAGGTCTGGATTGCGCTGGATAAAGACCTCCTCCAGTTCCTGCCGTTCTCGTCCCCTGACTTCCCGGGCCATGCCACTTAGCGTCAGGACAATCCCGTTTTTGAGATCCTGCTGGAGAGCCGCCTGGTCCAGAACCAGCAGGGAAGCATTCTGATTCTGGCGCAATGCCGTGCATTTTTGAGAATCGTCCGGAGTCACGATGACCAGTCTGCACTGTCCCGGGGCAATACCATAACTCATAAGATTGCAGGTGGGCATGGGTTCCTTACAGGCGGCTAGAATGAGGACCCTCTGTGATCTCAAGAAGCTGTGTACCCAGGCAAGGAAGTCCTCCCGGGCCTCTTCATCCAGCACCTGCCTCCTGGGCTGTATGGGCAGATCGTTTTTCTGCATACCATGCTCCAATTGTTATCGATCCCATAGGACTAATAAAATTTATCTGATCTCCGGTCTCAGTGCAAGGCAAGTACCTGCTGTGTCCAGACTCAAACCAGGGAAAGCAGGGCCTGAACAAGACAATCCGGGTCAATAGCCGGCGCTGAGGCGGATGTGACCAGGGGAGTTTGTATCACTTCAACTTCCCGGGAACACAATAAATGGGTATTCACTGGGCCTGAGTAGCGATCCAGAAAGGTATCCATGAGAACATATTTGGGGCTCTTTCTCTGTGCTCCGTGGTGCATATGCCTCAACAGTAACTCAATTTGATCCTGGACACTCAAGCCCAGGCATTCAGGATCAGGGTAAGTATTGGGCACAAAAACTATCGGGCATTGCGTGTCCTGGATGCTTGCCGCCACCCCTTGGGGTAAGAGCTGAGCCAACAGACTGGTAAAGAAACTGCCCATGGGGAAGCAGATGAGTTCTGCCTGGGAAATAAGCTCTTTCAGTTTTTCATCAGCTTGTACCGCACAAGGATTGTCTGAGTCGAAATCTTGGGTCAGAAAGATGGACTTGATAGGGCTGACGATACGTGCGGTCTGCTTTCCGGTCAGCAGGTGCTGGCCAACTATCCGCTGCCCATTGCACAAATAAGCTCCCAGGTGATAGCTGCCTTGAACCAAGGGGCGTACAATCCCCCGCACAGTCATCAACCTGGCGTACATGGAAATCACAGCATTCATATCCCGATGGTTGTCCAGATAACCAGCCGCCAGGGCCAGGTTGCCGATGCTGGCCCCGGACAAATCAAAACTGGCCGGCATATTTTGAAAAAAGACTTGCAGATGAGAGCATACGCACTCCTGAAATGATTCTGGCGCCGCCCTGACGAGTGGATGCCGGGCCTGAATAAAGTCCAGGAGGACCTTGGTGAGTTCGTCCTGGGGCTTCCCGGCTGGCAAACGATAACCAAACAGATCCAGAACTGCCGCATTGCCAAGAACGTACGGATCTGCCAGGGCCATGAGCCGGTTGCGTATATCGCCCACAGCTGGCATATCAAAGGCCTGCCTCAAAGGGGCAGAACTGCCCCCGGAATCAAAAGGAGTGAGAATGTGGATGGAGTTGTAGGTGAAGTCAATGAGTCTTTGACTCGTAGCCCGCAGGGCACTTCCTCCACTGAAAAACAGCATCCCGGGACCCAGCTCAGGATTTTGCCTGGCCCCGGACATTTTAAAACATTGGGGACTGCGATTTTCATTATATGATTTCAGGCACATAAAATGTTACATTCCTGTTTATTGCATAATATGCAAATATCATTTATAATGGTGAGTTATGAATGTTTATGATCTTTTTTTACTCTTGTCCCTGCTGGCCGGGTTTTTTATGGCATTCAATCTGGGTGCCAACGATGTGGCCAATGCCATGGCCTCAGCTGTGGGGGCCAAAGCCATTTCCGTTCGTCAGGCTGTGTTTATTGCCGGGGCTCTGAACTTTATCGGAGCCGTCTTTCTGGGTTCCCATGTCACAGCCACTGTGAGCAAAGGGATAATAAACGCCGAACAGATCGGGGATCCTCAGATCATGATCGTCGGGATGCTGGGCGCTTTGCTTGCGGCCGGCACGTGGGTATTTATTGCCACTCTCACTGCCTTGCCCGTGTCTTCAACCCATTCTATCATTGGCAGCATACTGGGATTTGGACTCATAGCCATGGGCCCCGGTGTCGTCAACTGGCTTGTCCTGGGAGGAGTGGTTCTTTCCTGGATCATCTCTCCGTTTTTCGCCGCCGCCATCTCGTTTATCGCCTTTACCCATATCCGCCGTTTTATTTTAATGCACACCAACTTCTTTGTTCAAGCCCTGCGCTGGTCCCCGATCTGGATAGCCTTGACCTCAGCCCTGATTTTGCTTTCTTTCTTGTATAAGACCCCGGTGGGAAAACAAATTCCGGTCTCGGGATGGCTGGGACTGCTGTGCATCATAGGAATTGTGGTTCTTATCTGGCTGATAAGCAAGAGGGGGATACAAAAATTGATGGCCGGTGCAGATCGATCAGCTGAGAGTGTGGAGTTTATCTTTCGCAGGATTCAGGTGGGAACCTCCTGCTATGTGGCCCTGTCCCAGGGCGCGAATGACGTGGCCAACGCTATCGGACCTGTAGCTGCAATCTATATGATCTCCAGGCAGCATGCCCTTTTTGAGCAGGCCGAGGTCCCGCTCGGCATCCTCGTTTTGGGCGGCCTGGGGATAGCCCTGGGGGTTATGATCCTCGGGCGCAAAGTTATGGCTACAGTGGGAACAAAAATCACCTCCCTGACCAATACCCGGGGATTCTCAGTCGACTTTGGGGCAGCAACAACTGTTTTGGCTGCCTCCAATCTTGGCCTGCCTGTGTCAACCACCCATGC
>JBKHIL010000142.1:0-5091 GCA_046538645.1 Desulfovermiculus sp. | reverse complement strand
CAGACGGATTTCTGCGCAGCAATTGAAAATGCAGGGCGAAGTTCACTCCGGCCATGAACATAAAAAAGGTGATCACCAGGTCGAAGTACACACTGTCGTAGTGTCCGATGGAGGCCCCCTTGGGGGAGAAGCCGCCGGTGGGCATGGTAGTGAATGTGTGGCACAGGGAATCGTAAAAAGACATACCCCCGGCCAGGAGAAAGAGAAATTGCAGGGCAGAGAGGAGAAGGTAAACCTGCCACAGGAGCTTGGCCGTATCCCTGACCCGTGGCCGAAGCTTGTCAGGCGATGGTCCGGGGACCTCGGCCTTGTACAGCTGCATTCCTCCCACCCCGAGAAAGGGCAGAATGGCCAGGGACAAAAGGACAATGCCCATCCCCCCCAGCCACTGGGTCAGACTGCGCCATAGGAGGATCCCGGAAGGCAGGGACTCTATGTCCTCAAGGATGGTTGATCCGGTGGTGGTAAACCCGGAAAAGGTCTCAAAAACGCAGTCGGTAAAAGCCGGAATGCTGCCGCTGAGATAGAAAGGCAGAGAGCCGAACAGCCCAGCCCCTATCCAGCCCAGGGTCACAATGCACATCCCTTCGCGGTGGGTGACGGTGTGCCCCTTCTCTGCCCGGCTGACAAGAAAAAGCCCTCCCCCACAGACTATGCTCAACAAAATGGCCTGGAGAAAGGATACGGCTGCCTCCTCCTTTGCGACCAGGGAAAAGCCCAGAGGCAGGAGCATGGTCAGGCCCACAAAGAGGATGATGAGCCCAACGATTTGGAAGATAAATGGCCAGCGCATGGGAATTGATGCGAGAAGTCGGGACTGTCCCCAGGGGACAATTTAGGTGATTTTCTTTTCTACTTCGGAAATGTGTTTGGTCGTGGACATGATCATGACCCGATCCTGGGGCTCAATAATGCTTTCCCCAGTGGGAATGATCACTTCCTCTCCGCGGACAAAGCAGAGGACGATGGCTCCAGAGGGAAAATCCAGATCCTTGAGCGGACGCCCGACCAGGGGTGATCCTTCCCGGGCTACTATTTCCAGGGCTTCGGCGTCTTCCTTTAAGGATATGCTGGAAATAACCGTGCCCTTTCGGACATGGCGCAGGATACTGTTGGCTGCTGACAGTCTGGGGCTGACAATATGCTCCAGCCCAACGGCCCGCATCAAAGGGAGGTAGGCGAACTTATTGATTCTGGTTACGAGGAACTTGGCTCCCATGCTTTTGGCCAGCAGAGAACATAGGACGTTATTTTCCTCATCCCCGGTCACGCTGACCACCACATCCATGCTCCCCACATTTTCTTCTGTCATCAGGCGCTGATCCGACCCATCTCCCTGTAATACGATGGTCCGGTTCAGATTTTGGGCCAAAAAATCGCACCTGGATCGCTCCCGGTCCATAATCTTTACCTGCAGGCCCTTCTTTTGCTCCAGTTTCTGGGCCAGCTTGAAACCGATATTGCCCCCGCCGATAATCAGGACCTTATGCTGGGTCCCGGTGCTGGCCCCAAAGGCCTTGAGCACTCTCTGCAGGTCCTTATGGGCGCAGACGAAATAAATCATGTCCCCGGGCAGCACCTTATGCTTTCCTGAGGGAATGATCAGATTTTCCCCCCGCACAATGGCCCCAACGATAAATCCCTCTATGCCAACCGCCTGCTTGAGCTCAGCCAGGTCCATCCCGGCCAGAGGACAGGTATCCCTGATCCACATCCCGGCCAGGGTGATGTTCACATCAGGAAACTCACTGACCTCAGCTGCGCCTGGGGTGCCCATTAAACGCTCAATGGAACCGATGACCTCCTGCTCCGGATTGATGACAATATCAATATGCAGATCAGAGGCCAGGATGTCTTTGTAGTCTGTATATTCAGGATTGCGGATGCGGGCCACCTTCGTCAGATTCGGGGCCAGGATGTTGCTGAAGGTGCAGGCAATCAAATTGATCTCGTCGCTGTCGGTCACGGCCAGCAGGATATCGGCCTGCTTGACTCCTGCTTCTTCCAGCACCCTGGGGCTGCTTCCGGAGCCTGAGACTGTTTCCACGTCCAGCCGTTCGCCCACACGTTCCAAGACCTCGGGATTGCGATCAATAATGACCACATCCTTGTTTTCAGCGGACAATCTCCGGGCGATATGATAACCCACCTCCCCGGCACCAACAATGATGATGCGCACGGCATTTTGCTCCTGTGGCGAGTGCTTCCAGGCGGTCAGATCTCACTGGACAGTGGTTTCCTCTGAGGCTTCATTCTCCCCAAGGGCCAAATAGGTATCTTCCCGCAGGGCCTGGCAGCTTTTCTCGATTTCCTTCTTGGCCGTTTTAAATCTTTGCAGTTCTTTTCCGTCCAGGGTTCTCCCCGGTGGAGTATCCACAGCGGCCGGATTGACGTGCCCTCCCCTGTGATGCACCTCGTAGTGCAGATGCGGCCCGGTGGAGTTGCCGGTGGAGCCTACATACCCGATGATCTGCCCCTGCTTCACCCGGGCTCCGCGCTGGATTCCCCGCCCGTAGCGGCTCAAATGGCCATAAACAGTATGATACTCATTCGGGTGGCGGATTTTTATATAATGCCCATATCCGCCGTTACGCCCAGCCCGCTCCACGATCCCATCACCTGCGGCCATGATCGGCGTGCCGGATGGAGCGGCAAAATCAAGACCCTTGTGCATCTTGTTGTACCCTTGAATAGGATGGCGGCGCATGCCGTACCCGGAGCTGATTCTGGCCCCGTCAACCGGGGTGACCATCAGGGTCTTGCGCACACTCTTTCCCTGAGAATTAAAAAAATCGTCTTCGCCATCCGAGGTCTGGTAGCGGTAGATGGGCAGCTTTTTGTCTCTGGTCTGCAAACAGGCATACTGGGCTGAGCCTGTCTTTAAAACCTGCCCGCTCTCGTCCACTTTCTCTTCGTACATGACCTCGATTGTATCCCCGGATCGGATATCACGCTGAAAATCCACGTCATAAGAATATGCTTTTATGATCTCCATCAGGACCTGTATTGGCAATCCCGCCTCCAGGGCAGCCTGATAGAGATTGGATTCGATTCTGGCTTCGGCCAGAGCCGGCCTGGTTTTTAATTCCTGAGCAATTTCCCGGCAGGTAAAATCACCGTTAGAACCGCGGATGATGCGGACATCCCTGGCCGGATCCAATTTAATTTTCAAGGCCTGAAACCTTTGCCCCTGTTCTGTCCGGGCAAAGGCCACGGCTATCTCCTGGCCCTGACCAAGTTTTCTCGGATTGTATCTCTCCTCCAGATTCTGGATCAGTTTGTGGGCTTCAATGTTTTCCAGACCGGCTTCCAATAACAGATCAATCAATGTATCGCCGGCCGAGACAGTCAGGGTCTTCTCCTCAGTTTCATCCTCCGGGCCTTGATGCCAGGCTTTCTCCTGGTTCCGGCCGGATCCCGGATCCCTGGTCCATGTATTCGAACCCAGCAGCAGGCTGAGGCTCGAAGGAACATCTGTCTTCGGAAATAAAGAGAGTTCCAGGCCAACACCACCGGTCCCGGGTTCTGATTCCTGGGTTGTGGTTTCTTCATTCGGCTTTGTTCCGGTCTCCTTTGACTCCAGCCAAGATGATATCTCCAGGTTATAGGCCATATACCCTGCGACCAGGACAAGCATGATAGCTCCAATGAGCCTTGTTTTTTTCTTTTTTTTCGGCTTAAAGAGAAGTCTGGAAGAAGGACTCGTTAACAAATCTGACGCCATACCACAGCCCCTTTGGTGCATAATCTCAGACCCAAAACCAACGCTCTGTGAGGAAAATACGATCCACGGCCCAAATCTGGATTCATACCTTATAAATATTGTAAAAAAAATCAAGGAACATACTCCCAATCATTTCCCACAAGCATGATCTGCATGTCCATGACATTGGTCCCGGTGGGGCCGGTGATAAACAGTTCATCTATTTCTTTGAAAAAATTGTACGAATCGTTCCTTTCCAAGTACTGTTTCGGGGAAAGTCCCACCTCTTTGGCCCGGGATGCGGTGGACCCGGCGGCAAAGGCTCCGGCTGCGTCAGTGGGTCCGTCTGTACCGTCTGTGCCGGCTGACAGGAGCACTGTGTGCGGCAGTCCGGATAACTCAATTCCGGCGGCCAGGGCCAGCTCCATATTTCTGCCCCCCAGTCCCTCCCCCTTGACCCTCACCGTTGTTTCTCCACCGGAAAGCACACAGGCGGGAGTAGAAACAGGTTTTCGTGATCTGTGCACCTCCTTGATTATGGAGCACAGGAACCTGGCCGCTTCCCGGGCCTCACCCTGGAGCATGGATGTCAGCCGCAAGGGATGAAAACCCAGAGAGCGGGCCTTTTCTTCGGCTGCTGTTAATGCATCGTCCAGGCTGCCGACAATAATGTTTAAAGTGGTATCAAAAACCGGATCTCCGGGTTTGGGCGTTTCCTGAATCTGACCGGAACATCCCTGGTCCAGATGTTCGCGCACAGCTGCCGGCACGCTTTGCAATATGCCATACTGGTTTAATATCTGCCGGCAGCGATCAAATGTGTCCGGATCCGGAGCAGTGATTCCGGAAGCGATGATATCTAAGTCATCGCCAATGACATCGGAGAGAATAAGAGAAACCACTCTGGCTTTTTGAGTAGAGCGACAGAGCTGTCCTCCTTTGAGCCGGGAAAGATGCTTTCGAATGGCATTGATCTCCTGGATGGTTGCCCCGCACTCCAGGAGCAACCGGGTTACTGCCTGCTTATCCTCCAGGCTGATTCCCTGGACCGGGGCCGGGCTCAGGGCCGAGCCGCCGCCGGAAATCAGACACAACACCAGATCCTCCGGACCGGCGGTGGACACCAGGTCTATCAGGGCCCGGGCAGCTGTGACTCCATTGTGATCCGGCACCGGATGCCCGGCTTCCATTATCCGGCAGTGACGCAGGAAACGCCCGTGGCCGTATTTGGTAATGATCAACCCGGCATGGATCCTCTGACCCAAAAGGTTTTCCACCTCAGCTGCCATGGCAGCTGAGGCCTTGCCTATGCCCAGGACATATACCCTTCTGATCTCGTTCAGAGAAAGAGGCATATCACCGATCAGCAATCGGTCTCCCTCCATTTT
>JBKHIL010000141.1:0-5096 GCA_046538645.1 Desulfovermiculus sp. | reverse complement strand
TTGGCTGAAGTGGGATTGTCTCCTGCAGACAGGATCTGGTGGGCCTTCTGGAGCAGATCGGAGAGCAGGGGGCTCTGTGCAAAGGTCTTTAAGGCCTGGGCCAGGGATTGGTTGAGAATGTCGTGCGGGGGAACGAATTCCAGGCCGGCCTCCAGATCCCGGGATCCCTGTTTTTGAATGAGCAGATGCCGGTATTGAAATCCGGGAATAATCTGGAGCTGATCCGAACTCAGCTCGTGCCGCAGCTTGTCAATCAGGGGCAGGGCCTGGCTGCTTTGGATGTGCCCGGCGCTGTGATCATACATGTATCCGCTGGGCGAGAGCTCGGATACTGTGCACAGATTGAGGCGGTAAATAAGATCCGAGCTCTGAGGAGTCAAACCCTGGGCTGCGGCCTCAATCGGGCCGCGCCCGGTATGGTAGCGCCTGGGAGCATAACCCAGAAGTCCCATATTGGCGATATCCGATCCAGGGGCCAGACCTGGAGGAATGGTCTGACAGCTTCCGACCAGCCCCCGGGCAGCTGCAGCATCCATGTACGGGGTGCTGGCAGCCTGCAGAGGGGTCGCCCCGTCGAGTTCGGACAGGGGATAATCGCCCATACCGTCGGCTATGAGGAGCAGAAGTTTGCGAGGCATAATCTCTCGGGGATGGTTTTTAAGTCCCCCTTGGCGGCGGGACACGTATAAAGCTGACCTTAGCTATTATTCGAACATCAATTTAATTTATAAATTAACTGCATCAAATAAACTAAATTCAGCGCCGCCTGAGGCTGCGCTGAATTCAATTTACAGCAACCGGTAATGCACGGTTGGGGCTTTTATGAATTCCAGTCTGGAAATTTCAGCCATGGCTGAAGCCACATCCTTGAGCTGAGCGGTATGAGTCAAAAAGACTACAGGAACTGTCTGACCGTTGGCTTCCTGTTTCTGCACCACCTGGGCAATGCTGATGTTATGTTCACCCATGATTCCGGACAGAACCGAGAGCACTCCCGGCCGGTCCTGGACCGTGAACCGGAAGTAATGCTTGGCAGCGGTCAGCTCCGGAGGGAGGATGGAAGCCTTGGGTAAAGATGTATCCAAGAATCCGGTATTATTGTAAAAAAAAGACTTGCGGTTGATCAGGGTCATGATGTCAGCGAGCACAGCGCTGCCTGTGGGCAGATCGCCTGCGCCCTGTCCATAGAGCATGATCGGTCCCACGGCATTTCCTTCCAGCAAAATGGCGTTAAACGGGCCATCCACCTTGGCCAGCATGTGATCGTTGCGGACCAGAGCGGGAAAGACCCCGGCCTGCAGGGAGCCGGACTTCTCCTTGACCTGGGCTATGAGTTTGAGCACATAGCCGAAATCACCGGCCCGGAGGATGTCATATTGATCTACATCGCGAATCCCGTACACAGGGAGCTCCTTGAGCGGATAGTCCTGCCCGTAGGCCAGACGGATGAGTACGGTGAGCTTGTGGGCGGCATCCAGTCCGTCCACATCCAGGGCCGGGTCTGCTTCGGCATAGCCTTTGTCCTGAGCCAGGGTCAGGGCCTGCTCATACCCGAGCTGCTTGTGGGTCATTTCTGAGAGAATAAAATTCGCCGTGCCGTTTAAGATTCCGGTCAGGGATTTGATTCTGTTTCCGGCCAGGCTTTCTTTCAAGGTCTGGACAATAGGGATGCCTCCAGCCACACTGGCCTCATAGTACAGCCCCAGATTCTTGCTGGCAGCCAGCTCAAAGAGCTCAGGGCCGTATTCAGCAAGAAGGGCCTTGTTGGCGGTGACTATCGATTTACCGGCCAGCAGAGAGTTCTTGATCAAATGATACGCGGTGTCCAGGCCGCCGATGAGTTCGACAATGATATCCAACTCCGGATCATTGATCAGATCGTCCACTTGATCAGTGAGTTGTGTGCGCGTGTCAGGCAGGCTGGCTCTCGTTTTTTTCAGATCGTAAACCAGGATGGTCTTGACGAGCACATCCTTGCCCAGCCGCTTCTGGATCCATTCCCGATTGTTTTGCAGAATCTGGACCAGGCCGGAACCTACGGTGCCAAAGCCGGCCAGCCCAATGCGTATGGTCTGCTCATTCATATATTACCTCAGAACCTTTTTCAGGCCCCGGATAGCCTGGTTTGTGCGGTGCCTGTTTTCAACCATGGCAAAACGCACGTACTGATCCCCGAAGTGACCAAAACCCAGACCCGGGGAAACCGCCACCCTGGCTTCCCGCAACAAGAGCTTGGAAAACTCTACTGAACCCAAATGCTGAAACTGTTCAGGAATCCTGGCCCACAGGAACATGGTGGCCTGGGGAGGCTGTACCGGCCATCCAATGCGGTTTAAACCGCTGACCAGGCTGTCCCGCCGCAGCTTGTACTCGTGAACGATGTCCTGCACGCAGCTCTGATCCTCATTTAAGGCCACAATAGAGGCGATCTGGATAGGCTGGAAGATGCCGTAATCCAGATAGCTCTTGATCCGGGTCAGGGCATGGACAATTTCAGGATTCCCGGAGCAAAAACCAACCCGCCATCCAGCCATGGAGTAGCTTTTGGACATGGAAAAAAACTCAACCCCGACCTCTTTGGCCCCTTTGGCCTGCAGGAAGCTGGGCGGTTTGTAGCCGTCATAGGCCAGATCGGCATAGGCGAGATCGTGAATGACCCATATATTGTGTTCCCGGGCAAAATCCACTATCTTTTGGAAGAAATCCAGATCCACGACAGCAGTTGTAGGATTGTGCGGATAGGATAGAATCAAAAGCTTGGGCAGGGGCCAGGTTTGCTGGGTCGCAGTGAGCAGGTCCTGAAAAAAATCCCGGTCCACGCCAATGGGAATCCGGCGTACATCGGCTCCGGCAATGATCGCGCTGTAGGTGTGGATAGGATAGGTTGGATCCGGGGCAAAGACCACATCTCCAGGGCTGAGCATGGCCAAAGCCAAGTGGGACAATCCCTCCTTGGCTCCGATGGTGACCACAGTTTCCCGGTCCGGATCAAGGCTGACCTTATAACGCCGGGAGTACCAATCCGTGATGGCCCGGCGGAGGTTGGGCAAACCTCTGGAGGCTGAGTAGCGGTGATTGACCGCCTTAGGGGCTGCTTCCATAAGCTTGTCAACAATATGTTGAGGCGTTGGAATATCCGGATTGCCCATCCCCAGGTCTACAATATCCTCTCCCTGCCGCCGGAGTTCCATTTTCAGGTCGTTGACCACGGCAAAGACGTAAGGTGGAAGCCGCTGCATGCGGGAAAACTGCTGCATATCAACCCTCCTCCGGACATATAGTCCGGATGTGTGCACGTTCTCTGGCACGTTTGTAGCGATGAATGACAGTGCGTGTCAACAAACGGTTTGCTCTGGACCAGGAAATTGGGGGCTTTAAACCCCGGCCTGGAAGGGGTGAGAGCGTGGAGTTGACTTTTTATGCAGACTGCTTACAGATGTACATGACCTATCAGGAAACAAATATGTGGAAACATATATCAGGCTATGATTGGAAACAAAGTTGAAAGTGTGCAATATCAGACTGTGTGGAGTGAGGGATATGGCCAAGCATACTTTGGATCCGTGGCTTGAAATTCAAGGCATGAAGGAAAGAATGGATAAACTTATGGACGATGTCCGGGAGCGCTTTGACCACAGCCAGATTGAAAGGGAGCGCACAGCCTTGTGGCAGCCGGTCACAGATGCCTATGAAACCCGTGACAGCTATGTGGTGCAGGTCGAACTGGCCGGTCTGGAGCGGGAGGAAATCAATCTGGAGGCAAAAGACCGGGAACTCTGGATATATGGGGAGCGTCGAATGCTCAAAGATGCCCATGGGAACAAATATCAGGTTCTGGAGCGATCATATGGACCTTTTGCCCGGCGTTTTGTGCTCCCCAAGCTGGCTGATCCGGACCGGATCCAGGCCTCGTATGTCAACGGTCTCCTCACAGTAACCATTGGCAAGGTGGCTTCTTCGGAAAGGAAACAGCGTATTCAGGTCGTGGATGAAGGTTAACAAGAACATCTGGAGGATAAAGTTATATGACCAGTCAGTTGAAAACCGGATTGCTCTTGGGTGTATTAACAGCAATCATTTTGCTCTTTGGACAGATGATGGGAGGCAGCGGAGGGCTGATTTTTGCCTTTATTCTGGCTATAGCCATGAATGTTGGCAGCTACTGGTACTCTGACCGCATTGTCCTGTCCATGTATAAAGCCAAAGAGGTCAGCCCATCCGAGGCCCCCAGACTGCATGAAGTGGTGGCTGAGCTGGCTCAGCGGGCCGGGGTGCCCAAGCCCAGGGTGTACATCATCCCTCAAGAGGCACCCAATGCCTTTGCTACCGGCAGGACGCCGAAGCAGGGGGTGGTGGCAGTAACCCAAGGCATTATGCAGCTGTTGAGCATGGAAGAGCTCAAAGGGGTGCTGGCCCATGAGATGGGACATATCCGGAATCGGGACATTCTCATTCAGACTGTGGCCGCCACTCTGGCCGGTGTGATTATGTTCGTTTCCAATATGCTGCAGTGGGCGGCAATCTTTGGTATGGGCGGGGGTGACGATGAAGGAGGGGGAAATCCCCTGGTAGCCATTGTTATGGCCATTGTGGCCCCGATTGCAGCCATGCTCATTCAAATGGCCATTTCCCGCTCCCGTGAATACCTGGCCGATCAAACCGGGGCCCAGCTGGCCGGCGATCCGAACTCTCTGGCCAGTGCTCTGGAAAAGCTGGATGCCTACAGCCGGCGCGTGCCGATGCGCCAGGGCAGTCCGGCCACTGCGCATATGTTTATTGTCAATCCATTTTCCGGCCAGAGCCTGGCCAATCTGTTCAGCACCCATCCTCCGGTTCAGGAACGGATACAGAGATTGCGGAGTATGGCTGGCAGGGGCTGAGAATAATTGACTGCTCAGTCTGTTGAAGGGGCCTTTTCCATTGCAATGGAAAAGGCCCCTTTTGTTATGAATCGGACCTTATCTGGATGACAGGGAAATGTGTTCAGTATAAGAGTTTGAGATACCATGATATTTCTTGATTTGTTTGCCTGATGCCTGAAAATGCCCCCAAGTATGTTTTTCGAAGTATCACAATGAGCATGAGTCGGGCCTTCT
>JBKHIL010000140.1:0-5100 GCA_046538645.1 Desulfovermiculus sp. | reverse complement strand
TCTTTGGGATGCCTGCGTCCCTGCTCCATATCCTGCTTTAAGCTCAGGACTTCGTTCATGCTCTTATCTGAAAGGAGCTCGTAATAGCGGAACATGAGATCATCGGATATGGACATCAACTTGCCGAACATATCCCCGGCCGGCTCTTCAATGGCCACATAGTTGCCCAGAGATTTGCTCATTTTCTGTACCCCGTCCAGACCTTCGAGGATGGGCATGGTCAAGATGACCTGGGGTTCCATGCCTTCTTGTCGCTGCAGTGTCCGGCCAACAAGGAGGTTGAATTTCTGATCCGTCCCTCCGAGTTCCACATCCGAACGCATGGCGATGGAATCGTATCCCTGAACCAGGGGATAGAGAAACTCGTGAATGGAGATGGGTCGATTGCTCTGAAATCTTTTATGAAAATCGTCCCGCTCCAGCATTCTGGCCACGGTATATTTGGAGCACAGCTGAACAAAGTCATAGGCAGTAAACTTATCCATCCAGGCGGAGTTGAACATGAGTTCAGTCTGCTCTGGATCCAGGATCTTGAAGATCTGCCGCTTATAGGTCTCAGCATTTTTCATCACCTCTTCCCGGGTCAGCGAGGTGCGGGTCTCCGATTTGCCGCTCGGGTCCCCGATCATGCCTGTAAAGTCTCCGATAAGAAAGAGGACTTGGTGTCCAAGCTCCTGGAAGTGCTTGAGCTTTTGAATCAGAACTGTATGTCCCAGATGCAGGTCCGGAGCAGTGGGATCAAAGCCGGCCTTGATGCGCAGGGGTTGTCCTTTTTTGAGTTTGGCAATTAATTCAGCTTGTTCGATAATCTCTTCACTGCCCCGGGAAATAAGGGCCAGGCTGGTTTCCAGATCACTGTGCATAGTCCAACATCCGTCTGTTGTGGGTTGATTTCCTGCTCGTCGTTTATCGTGCTTTGTCTATGGTCCGTTGTTTATGAAGGTGGGTAAAACTGCTCCACAGGGGTAAAGACCACGGCCCGGCCCTGGCCATCAGTGTCCAGAAGTACTCCCTGGACCACCACCTGCCCTCTGCCGACAGTAAAAGGCTGAGGCAGACCGGTTTGAAACCGCTCTAGAATAGGCCCCGGATCCATGCCGATAACAGAATGGTAGGGTCCGCACATGCCGGCATCCGAGATATAGGCTGTCTGTTCCGGACTTATCTGCGCATCAGCCGTCGGCACATGGGTATGGGTGCCGATCACTGCACTGACCTTTCCATTCAGGGCGTAAAACAGAGCCTTTTTTTCGGAGGTGGCTTCAGCGTGGAAATCGATGATGATGTGTTTGGCCTGTTCCCTGACGCTGGAGACTATCTTGTCCGCGGCTTGAAACGGGCAATCGACCTGCTCCATAAAAATACGGCCCAAAAGGTTGACCACTGCCAGATCGCCCTGGGCAACAGCATAAATGCCCCACCCCTGCCCGGGCGCACCCGGTGGATAGTTGGCCGGGCGCAACAGCCAGGGGCACTCCTGCATAAAGCCAATGATCTCTTTGTGTTTCCAGATGTGATTTCCTGAAGTCAGAACATCTATGCCTGCAGCATACAACTGCCTGGCATTTTTGATTGTCAGTCCGATGCCACCGGAAGCATTCTCGACATTGGCCACCACACAGTCGAGTTCCCACTTGGCTTTCAGTCCGGGCAGCAGACGGGTCACTGCATTTCTCCCCGGCCGGCCAACAATGTCGCCTAAAAAAAGGATGCGCATAATATTTTATTTGGCATATTGTACTGCCCGTTTCTCTCGGATACACGTGACCTTGATCTGGCCTGGATAGGTCATCTGATCTTCAACCGCCTGGGCAATATCTTTACACAGCAAATAGGTCTGATCTTCATCCACCCGGTCACAGTCGATCATGACTCGCAGCTCACGACCGGCCTGAATGGCATATGCCTTGGATACCCCGCTGAACTCTGTGGCCACATTTTCCAATTCTTCCAATCGCTTGACGTAGTTTTCCAAAAGTTCCTTCCGCGCTCCGGGTCTGGCCCCGGACAAGCTGTCAGCTGCCTGGACCAGAACGGCCAGAATAGATTTGGGCTGGACATCCTCATGATGGGCGGAGATGGCATGTATGATGTCTTTGGATTCTCCGTATTTCTTGGCCAGATCCGCCCCAATCAGGGCATGTGGCCCTTCCACCTCGTGATCTACGGCCTTGCCTATGTCATGGAGCAGGCCGGCCCGTTTGGCTTTTTTGACATCAATCTTCAGCTCAGCAGCCATGACCCCGCACAAAAAGGCCACTTCCAGGGAATGATGAAGGACATTCTGGGAAAAACTGGTCCGGTAATAGAGATGCCCTAACAATCTGACCAGCTCAGGATTTATACCATGGACCCCGACGTCAAAAGTGGCTTGCTCGCCCATCTCCCGCAGTTTGACTTCCATTTCCTTATCCACTTTGCTCACAATATCCTCAATCCTGGCCGGATGAATTCGGCCGTCGCTGATCAGCCGCTCCAGGACCTGTTTGGCCTTTTCCCGGCGCAAAGGACTGTAAGCGGAGAGGATGACCGTCTCTGGAGTATCGTCGATAATCAGGTCCACCCCGGTGGCTGCCTCCAGGGATCGTATGTTTCGCCCCTCCCGGCCGATAATCCGGCCTTTCATCTCCTCGCTGGGGAGTCCGACAGCAGATACCGACTGTTCAGACACATATTCGCCGGCATACCGCTGAATGGCTGTGGATAAGATCTCTTTGGCCTTGCGGTCGGCTGTCTCCTTGGCCTCCATCTCAATCTGCCGGATCATCCGGGCTGCTTCATGCCGCGTTCTGCTCTCAATATCTTCCAGCAAACGACGTTTGGCCTCCTCAGCGGTCAAACCTGAAATCTCCTGCAAAATCCGCTCCTGTTCGGCCATAACCTGCTCAATCTCCTGATCCTTTTCCTCCAGGTCCCGTTCCTGTTTTGAAAGCCGTTTCTCCCAATCCACAAGCTCGCTTTCTTTTTCTGTAATCCGTTCCTGTTTGCTCTCCAAACGCTCTTCTTTTTGCTGCAACCGGCTTTCTTGCTTCTTGATGACATTTTCCCGTTCCTTGAACTCCTGCTCCATCTCCTTCTTTTGCTTGTAGATCTCATCCTGACCCTGCAAAATAAGTTCTTTCTTCTCGGCCAGGGCTTCTTTTTTGGCCTCCTCGAGAACCCGTTCTGCCTCTGTTCTGGCTTCTTCCAGCCGCTTGGCCGAGGAGACCTTATGCAGGACGTATCCAGCTCCGGCACCCAAGAGGATTCCGGCCAAGGCAATGATCAATAGTTCCATACTCGTTCTCCTTCAATTATGTCTGTCAGGCCACTTGGCCTGTTGGCTCTATGGACGCATACCCGCGGGTGGAAAAGCTATTGACAGCACTTAAGTCCCCCCTGAGTCCAGATATGTCTTTCATGCGGTGATCAGCTTCAACATTTTAACATACTTAACATAGCAAAATGAGACTGATCCAGATACATGTCAAATGAGCTGCCAGCCCGGCCTTCAGGAACAAAGCCCTGGCAGGGGGCACCATCTTACAAAGGGTCCAATCCAATGCAGATGCAGAGGGCAGGTAAGTTCAGGAGCCGAAACAGGGTCCTGACGACAGCAGGCAGGAAGCCTTGGAAGTGATGCGTTGCTTGGCTTGATTCAGAAGAAACATACACCCGGAAGCATGAACCGCAGGCAATACCAGATTTGCAAACCCCGGGGGTCCGTGTTGCAGGCCATTTTGAACCTGGCGTACCAGGTGGGTGCAACTTGGCATCCATCAGGCTTCCCGGAAGAACCGGGCGTGCTCAACAGGATACGCGAAGTTGCTCCCGTTTTGAGTGTGTTGGCTCAAAAATGGTTCCTGCAATCACCAAAACCCCAGGGCATGATTTTTTTGTTTGCACTTGCCTGCTGCCTAAAAAGGCTGTCAGGCATTCCGGTCAAATCTTTCCAAAAGCTGATTCATCCTGTCTTCGAGCTCATCCAGCCTTTGGCGTGTTTGTATGTAATCGTCAGCCAAACTCAAGGCCACGAGAATAAGCAATTTTTCGTTACTGACCCGGGAACCATAGGTATCAAGTCCCTGGAACCGGTTCTTAATCAATTGCTCTGCTTGTCGAATCCTGTCCTCTTCGGCATTGGTTTTGAAAGAAACCTCCTGCCCAAGAAGGCGTACATTATAGCTCGGCATCAAGTATCATATATCCACCTCTTGGATTTTTTTCAAGAGGTGGTCCAACCTGGTCAAGACATCATCCTTGATTTGCCGCTCCGTGTCCAGAGCATTTCGCAGTCCGGCATTCTCTTCTTCCAGCTGCCGGATCCTCTGTAACAAGCGCTCCATGCGCTCCTCGATCTGATCGATGAGGTCCATCACTTTTTCTCATCTTTGATCACAATCACTCGTCGGGGCATATTTTTTTGTTTGGCCCGGGTCAAGGCCAGAGAATTGTCAGGAACGTCCTTGCTCACGGCTGAGCCAGCCCCAACAATGCTGTTTTCCCCGATATTCACCGGAGCAACCAGGGCGGTGTTGCTCCCGATAAAGGCTCCCTTGCCAATGACGGTCTTGTATTTTCTGTATCCGTCATAGTTGCAGGTAATCGTCCCTGCTCCGATATTAGCCCCTTGTCCGACCTCTGCATCTCCAATGTAGGAGAGATGGTTCGCCTTGCACCCCTCGGCCAGAACTGACTTTTTGACCTCCACAAAATTTCCCACCAGAGCTCCGGGTTTGAGGTGCGTTCCGGGTCGCAGGCGGGCGAAAGGACCGACCCGGCAGCCATCATCTACTATGGCTTCTTCCAGGTGGGAAAATTCCAGCACTGACGTCTCTGGTCCGATGTGTACATTCTTGAGCCACACATGGGATCCTATATGCGCTCCGGACTGAATACTGCATGCCCCATATATTTCCGCCGGCCCGGTGATATCAACTCCGGGCTGGATGTGGGCCAATGGGGAGATGCGTATCTGATCCGCATTGCGAAGGATCACACCCGCATTCAGCGTCTGCGTATTGATCTTCTGCTGCAGCAAAGCCTCACAGGCAACGAGTTCCCGGGGACTGTTTACTCCTAAAAAACTGCTGTCCTGGCCTGCGCAGGCAGCCACAACCC
>JBKHIL010000139.1:0-5122 GCA_046538645.1 Desulfovermiculus sp. | reverse complement strand
CTTTTGCGCAACCGGATATTTTTCGGGGTCACCTCCACAAGTTCGTCCTCGCGGATAAAATGAATGGCCCGTTCCAGGGTCATGGGCCGAACCGGAGTCAAAACAACGTTTTCATCCCGGCCCGCGGCCCGGACATTGGTCAGCTTCTTTTCCTTGCACGGATTGGCATTTAAGTCTGTGGGCCGATTGTGCTCCCCAAAGATCATTCCTTCATACACCGCATCTCCAGGGACGATGAATATCTCGCCCCGGGGCTCCAGATTGAACAAAGCATAGGCCACTGCATTGCCGGACCGGTCTGAGACAATGGATCCTGTGCTCCGGCTGGCAAACCGGCCCCTAAAGGGCTCATAGCCGGCAAAATAGGTATTTAAGAGTCCGGTCCCCCGCGTATCGGTTAAGAACTCATCCCGGTACCCAATCAGCCCACGGGAGGGCAGGCTGAATTCCATGCGCACCCGGTCACTCCCTCTGGTATGCATGGAAGTCATCTTTCCTTTGCGTCCTGCCAGCTTTTCCGTGATCACCCCGGTAAACTCCTGGTCGCAGTCAATGATCACCTGCTCCATCGGTTCTAAAAGCTGACCACTCTCCTCTTTGTATAAAACCTCAGGACGGCCCACAGTGAGCTCAAACCCCTCCCGGCGCATGGTCTCAATGAGGATAGCCATCTGAAATTCCCCCCGGCCCTTGACCAGAAACGTCTCTTTGTTATCCATTTCTTCAACCTGCAACGAGACGTTTTTCAGGGTCTCCTTGAACAGCCTGTCTCGTATTTTGCCGGATTGGACCAGGCTGCCCTCCCGTCCGGACAAGGGAGATGTATTGATGGTAAAGCGCATACCCACTGTTGGTTCGTCCACCCGGATCCGGGGCAGAGCCTGCGGCTCATCTTGATGGCAGATGGTATCCCCGATATGAATATCCTCGATCCCGGACAGAACGCAGATGTCTCCGGACTGAATATAATCGGCCGGCTTTAAGCTCATGCCTTCAAAGGTCTGCAGACGGGTGACCCGCAATTGGCGAACCTGCCCGCTTGCTCCCAGACAAACCAGCTGATCATTGGTCTTTGCCTTTCCATTCATCACCTTGCCAATGGCCAACCGGCCCAGATAATCAGAGTACCCCAGATCCGAAACCAGCATCTGAAAGGGTGCTCCAGGATCACTCGCCGGTCCGGGCATACGCTCCAAAATTGTCTCAAACAGCGGCTGCAGGTCCTTGCGCATATCCCCTAAGCTCCGGCCGGCCACTCCGTCCCGGCCCACAGCATAGAGATAAGGAAAATCAATCTGTTCGTCATTGGCTCCCAGGTCAATAAACAAATCGTAGACCTCGTTTAGAACCTCCTCCGGCCGGGCGTCCTGGCGGTCGATTTTATTGACCAGGACAATGACCTTCAGGCCTGCGGCCAGGGTTTTTTCCAATACAAAGCGGGTCTGGGGCAGAGGTCCTTCCGAGGCATCGACCAAAAGCAGGGCTCCATCGGCCATGGACAGGGCCCGTTCCACTTCCCCGCCGAAATCAGCGTGGCCGGGGGTGTCGATAATGTTGATCTTCACTCCTTCCCACATTACAGAGCAGTTTTTGGCTGCAATAGTGATTCCCCGCTCCTGTTCCAGATCCATGTTGTCCATTAAACGTTCAGCCACTTCCTGACCTTCACGAAACAGTCCGCTTTGGCGAAACATGGCATCCACCAGAGTTGTTTTGCCATGATCAACGTGAGCGATGATGGCTATATTTCGTAAGTTATCATTCTTCATCAAAATATCGTGTATCCTAAGGTAAAAAATTAATAATTACTGCATATTCCCTTTTTTGTGAATGGAAGGATCAACCCCTTTCCCAAGTTCAGGGACCTTTCCCGGCCAGCCGGCGATCAGTCCTTTTCACTCATAACTGGAGAAGACCCCGAACTCCGGTCTCCCTCTTGTCACATACCTGCTTATGTTTCGGCCAGGACCTGCATAACCGGAAATCCTGCCTTAAGCAATGCCAGGCAGGCATAGGTCCTGATCAGGGGATTTCCCTTTTTCAGCATGTGCCGGAGCTCCGATTCCGCTGTCGGTTGAGCACTCAAACTCAGACAGGCCGGAAAGAGGATGTCCTCACTGCCGGTTGTGGTGATGATCTCCCGCAGGACCGGCACAGCATCTCCTCCCGGTATCCGGGCCAGCATGGATAAATAAAGAGACGTCAGCAGCTCATTGTCGGTCCTGGTCAGCCCTTGCAGGATGCGAACCGGAGAACAGAGTGCAGATGCGGTCTCCGGACTGGATAGCTCTTTCCAGGTAGAAGCTTCAGCCTGTAATCCAATCATCCATTCACTGATAACCGCCTTGAGGCGCCCGTCCCGATCGCTGGCTTTCAAAGAAAAAAGCCAGGACAAACCCAAAGGATCAGCACTGGCCAAAAGGCCAAACCCCGCATTTTCACGGACCATACGTTGCTCATTCTGCAACAGCTTGCCCAGTTCACTCACTGCTTCCGTCCCCATCCTGGACAAGCTCAACGCCAGCTCCAGGGCCAGCTCTTGATCCTTTTCTTCACTGAGCATGGACACAAATGCAGGAATCGCATCCGGCCCGGAAAAGTACAGAGCCTGGATCACTGCCTGCTGGAGCTGGTGAATGTTTTGCTGCTCAAAAAGGACGTACAAATCCCCGACATGTTGCTCTCCGATAAGTCCAATAGCCCACAGGGCCAGTCTCCTGGTATTCAGACTACGCCCAGTATGAGCAGCAACGTCATACAATTCCGGCTTGGCCTGCGGTCCTTTGTGCACCAATCCGGCCAGGACGACAGGGGTCCAGTATGCGCCGGGAGCCAGAGAGGTCTCGGACTCCCAATCGATCAAGCAACGCGAGGCCGAGAAGGTATTCACCTCTGCCTCAGAGCCAAGAGACAACAAAAAAATCTGCGTATCCGCGGCACTCCTGGGGGACCATCTCAGAGCCTGCAAGGCCTGAGCAGCTGCCTGGCGTATTTTCGGATCGTGAGCGTATAAGTGGCGGCGCAGCTCCTGGATGCTCCCCGCATCCTGGCCAAGAGAAGCGATATACTCCAGGGTTTGCTCCTCTGTTCGGCCATGCCGGAAGTCTCTTTCCGGAAGGGACTGAAACTGCTTGACGAGCTTGCGGAAACTTTTCAACATAAGACCACCGATAAGAGATAATGCTTAATGTATTGGAGTCCATCATGACCTATCCGTCCTGGAAAACGCAGGTGAAGGAGATCTTTGGTTCCCAGGAGATTCCAGATGTAACTCATCATAATCTCGAAGTATTTCGAGATCACTTACGATCCAATCTGGAGGATCCCTGCTTTCTTTTCATAACCGGCGAAGAAGGAGCTCATTTTGAGTCTGTCTTGCTGCTCGATTGCGAGGAGGAAGTGGATGAAAGCGAGGGGATCATTGTCCAGGTGCAACGGACCTCGGATGACAAGCGCTTTATCCTCCCTCTGGCCCAGATGGAATGTCCGGCAGAAGATGCAGCCAACTCCCAGCTCGTTGATGCCTACTGCTCCTGGTTTATTCGTTCCCTGTTTCAAAACCTGTGGCCAAAGTGAGACCAGCTTGACCTGACTTTTTCTGCCCGGCTAGATTGATGTGCATGCACCAATTAAAGTTACCAGAAATTTGAACAAACTCAAGCCAAGGAGACTGTATGCCCCAGGGACAAGAGGTGCTGGCCCAAATTCGCCAATACATGGCCAGCCGGACTTTGCTCACCGCCTGTGAGCTGGATCTGTTCACCGCACTTGACCGCACACCAGTATCTGCCGTCGAGCTGGCTCAGGCCTTAAACCTTGATATCCGAGCCTTGACCAGGGTCCTTGACTGTTTAGTCACCATTGATTTTCTGACCAAGGATGATCAGGGGCGCTACCAGCCGACGGAGAACGGCCGGCTGTTATCTGCAGATCACGGGCTCACCGTCCTGCCAATGGCCCTGCACCTGGCCCATACCTGGAACAACTGGCACCACTTGACAGAAACCGTTCGCCAGGGAGAAAACCCGCATCAGCGCCACGTCACTGATCTCAATCCTGAGGAGCAGGAAGCCTTTATCGGCGCGATGCATACAGTAGGACAGGAACTCTCCGCAGACATTGCCGCTGAATACGATGCGTCCTTTGCTCACTGCCTCCTGGACATCGGCGGAGGATCAGGTATATACACGACAGCTTTTCTGCGGTCCAATCCTCATCTGCGGGCCGTGATCTTTGACCTGGACAAGGTTATTCCCCTGAGCCGAAAGTTTATCACTCACCAGGGCCTGGAAGACCGGGTCAGTTTTGTGGCCGGTGATTTCTACCAGGAAGAGCTTCCCCCTGGCTGTGATCTGGCCCTGCTTTCAGCCATTATTCATCAAAACAGCCGGGAAGAAAACCAGGAGCTGTTCACCAAAATCCACAGGGCTCTGGTGCCGGGAGGCCGGATTTTAATCCGGGATCACATCATGGATGAAACCCGGACCAGTCCTGCGGCCGGAGCCATGTTTGCCTTGAATATGCTGGTCAACACCAGAGGTGGTGACACCTATACCCTCTCTGAGGTCAGTCAGGATCTTCAGCAAGCCGGATTTTCCCGCATCCTGGACCTGCGCAGCGGCCAGGACTCGTTTGAGCGTATGGACTGCCTGGTGGAGGCTCGCAAAGAGTGATCTTTTTTTTCGCCTGAAACCCAAATGTTCTGAAATTCCTGGAAATAAAAGGCTGGAAACATGGTACGCACACTCATCCATTACACTCTCTTCTTTGGCCTTTTGATCTGCCTGCTGCTTATGCTCTTAGGCTATGTGTCCAGGCATCAATCTCCTATTGGACTGATTGAAGGACAGCTCATGAACTGCCCTGAGCGCCCGATCTGCGTCTCCAGCCAACAAGAAAAGGACCATCCTTCCCGGGTAGAAGCCCTTGCCTATGATGTTCCGGCCGAGCAAGCCCTCGATCAGGCAAGAGAGTGTGTTCAACAGATTGGAGGGAATGTACAAAAAGTGGAGAATGGGTATTTATGGGCCACCTTTCACTCGGCCGTATTCGGCTTTGTAGACGATCTCGAACTGTATCTCAAGCCTGAGCAAAACCGGATTCAAGTCCGCTCTGCATCCAG
>JBKHIL010000138.1:0-5140 GCA_046538645.1 Desulfovermiculus sp. | reverse complement strand
CAGCGCAGGATGCAACAAAAGGAAGAAGAACTCAGAGCGCCGATCATTGAAGTGCTGGTGGAAATTATCCGTGAATACGGCCAGGAAAATGGTTACACCCTGCTCATGGACAAGAACAACAGCGGTGTTATTTATAATGACCAGGCCATAGAAATCACGGATGCTATCCTTTCTGAATTCGGTAAAGCCTGGAAAAACCGGAGCGAATAAAACTCAAGGATTGGGAATCATGTCCTGGACCACCCAAAGCATAGCCCGCCACCTGGGACTCACCTACCAGGGAGAAGACATGGCCATACGTGGGTGCAATACCCTGGAACAGGCAAAAGGGGATGAGATCAGCTTTCTGGCCAACCCCAAATATGCCAAACTGCTGCACAGTACCCGGGCTGGAGCGGTGGTCCTTGATTCCTCAAATGCCCATAAACGCCAAAACGTCTTTGTCAGCCAGTATCCGTATTACGATTTTGCCCGCATTGTGCAGCTCTTTGCCCCGGCTCAACAAAGCTGGCAGGGTCATAGTGAGCTCGCATATATTCATCCCCAGGCCCAGGTATCAGACCAGGCCAGTGTCTATCCGTTTGCCTTTATCGGTCCCCAGGTGACCGTGAAAAAGGGCACAACAATAATGAGCGGCGCATATGTCGGCGAGTACTGCTCTATCGGCCAGGACTGCACTATTTCCTCCAATTGTTCGCTGATGTCCGGGACCGTCCTCGGGGACCGGGTTGTGCTCCACTCGGGGGTTGTGCTGGGCAGTGACGGGTTTGGCTTTGCCCATGGGAATGGAGAGATGCAAAAAGTCCCTCAAATCGGGCGGGTGGTCATTGAAGACGATGTGGAAATCGGGGCCAATACAACAGTGGACCGGGCAGCTCTGGGTGAGACAAGGATCGGACAAGGCTCCAAGATAGATAACCAGGTGCAGATAGGGCATAATGTCCGAATTGGCAAAGAGGCCATCATTGTGGCCCAGGTTGGAATTTCCGGGAGCAGCAGCGTCGGGGATCAGGCCATACTGGCAGGACAGGTCGGGGTAGCCGGGCACTTACATATTGGCACCGGGTGCAGGGTCGGGGGGCAGTCCGGGATCACCAAATCCATCCCGGATCATACAGACGTGGCCGGTTCACCTGCTATGGACCATCGTCATTATCTGCGCTGCGCCACACTGCACCAGAAACTCCCGGATATTTATCAACGCATGAAAGCCTTGGAATCAGAGGTCAAGTCTCTGCACTCCAAGCTGCAGGCAGGAGGTTGCGGACATGAAGATGACTGAGGCCGGCCTGGTCAGCACGGAAATCCTGGGACTTTTGCCCCATCGCTACCCTTTTCTCCTGGTGGACAAGGTGGTGGCCTTTGAACCGGACACCTCTTTAGAGGCCATAAAAAATGTGACCATCAATGAGCCTTTTTTCCAGGGTCATTTTCCCGGCTATCCGGTCATGCCCGGAGTTCTGATCGTGGAAGCCTTAGCTCAGGCCGGAGGGATCCTGGTTATCAAGAGCCAGGCCAGTATACCGGAAAATAAAATTTTTTTGTTCAGCGGCATTGAAAAGATGCGCTTTCGCAAACCGGTTTACCCTGGAGATTGTCTGCACTTGTTTGCTGCTTCCTTGCGGCACAAGCAAAACATCTGGAAAATGGAGGTCGAGGCCAGGGTTGATGGCCTGATTGCCGCTCAAGGTGTCCTCACTGCGGCCATGGTGGACCGGAATGCCGGCCAGGAGAATGATCCCCAATGAACGATGCAATCCATCCCACAGCCATAATCCATCCCCAAGCTGAGCTCGGGAAATCGGTAAGCGTCGGAGCCTACGCCATTGTCGAGCAAGGAGTAAAGATCGGAGAAGGAACCAGGATAGAGCCTTTTGCCCGCATACAAGGACCGACGACCTTGGGAGCCGGCAACCGCATTCACTCCCATGCCTGCATCGGAGGTCCGCCCCAGGATTTGAAATATAACGATGAGCCTACAGTACTGGAGATTGGAGATGACAATACCATCCGGGAATATGTAACCATCCACCGGGGCACTGTCGGCGGTGGAGGGGTGACCAAATTGGGATCAGGCTGCCTGATCATGGCCTATGCCCACATTGCCCACGACTGCATTCTGGGCGATGAAGTCATTTTGGCCAACGCCGCTACTCTGGCCGGCCACGTCATAGTCCACAACAAGGCCGTTGTCGGCGGTTTGTCCGCTGTCCATCAATTTGTCCGCATCGGTGAATCGGCATATATCGGGGGGATGACCGGAGTGGCTCAGGACGTGCCCCCATTTATGCTCGTAGCTGGTGAGAGGGGCTGGCTGCATGGGCTCAACGTTATCGGCCTCAGGCGGCAGGGGTTCACCCGGGCTGAACTCTCCACATTAAAACAGGCCTATCAGATCATCTGGCGCTCGGGCCTGCGCCGGGAAGAAGCCTTGCAGGAAGCGAAAAAGAACTTGAACCCAGGCAACCACCGCTTGGCCCAGCTCATAGATTTCGTAGAATCCAGCACCAGGGGAATAATCAGTCCTAAAAACAAGGAACAGGAGTAAGCACAGTTATTCAAAGGCCTTGATCAAATCCTTCAGCCAAGCATCACACCATCTTCACCCCTTTCCAATACTACAAGGGCGTGAGCCAGGCACTCCGGCCGGCCACATAGCACCACTGGCCGGGGACTCCCCTTCGCCTCTGATACCTCGGATTCTCTATCCAGGACAAAAGATCCTGATACGCAGCATATACCTGGCGAAATGCCGCCGGATCACCGCCTGTATCCGGGTGGCTGGCTAGAGCTGCCTGGCGAAAGGCCCGTTTCAAACGTTCTTCTGCCTCTACAGGATGGAGCAGGTCCGTGCGCTGCATTTTGAGCTGACGAAGCTGCTTGCCAACTGTTGGAGCTGTCTCCCGGCTCACCGGTTCGACACTTTTCTGTCCGACCAGGCATGTCGAACCTTTGGACAGGACGTGCCTGCTGGCTCGCTTCTCACTTTTCGTTTTGTCTCTGTGTCCCCACCAGATCTTGCCCAGGGAAAAAATCATCGAATCCATGTCCTGAGCCGGTTTGTGTCCGGGCATCCGGGTGAATATATATGTATACACTTCCTGTGAGTGCCTGGGCAGTATATTGAGGACCAGGTGGGCTTCAGTAAAAGAAAAAGTGGCATATCGGGTCTCAACCACCCGCAGCAGGTTGTTGAACCACCCCAGCTTCAAAGTGAAATTGTCCTTACACTGGCGTGAACAGTACCTCAGCCGGCTCTTCTCCAGCACCCGGCCACAACACTGACAATGCTGATAGCTTGAATGCGCTGTGCGCAGTCTGGTTTGATCTGTGCTCTGATACATTCGAAGAATCTAGCAGCCCACTCAAGTCAAGGCAAGCTCAAGCGGTCCACCATCCAGGGCTTTTTGGTTCTGCTTCTCATTGCCAGCACCCTCAGCACATTATCTTATATTTTCAGTCTGGATTCCGGCTTTCGCCGGAATGACGGAGGGGACACTTAAAGTTTCATAACAGATCAAATTGGCGGTCTTACGCCAGCGGCGGGGTTTACGCCTGAGAACAAAATTACCGGGCCCCAGTGAAGAGAAATTTGACCCAAGTCAAAGACCTGGGCAATATCATGTGTATCCTGGAATTGTATTGCATGAAGGGATCCGGCAGGATTAAAAAACATCCTGAAAACGTCGGATTTCAAGCCAGGATCTACATGAACATATAAACCAAAGTGGAGGCATTTATGTTGGACATGTTTTGTTATCAGTGCGAACAGACGGCTAAGGGTGAAGGATGTACCAAGGTCGGAGTCTGCGGCAAGCAGCCGGATGTGGCTGCCATGCAGGATCTTCTCATCTATGTGCTCAAGGGACTCTCTCAGATAGCGATCCAGGCCCGGGAAATGGGCATGACCGACCATGAGGTGGATGTATTCATTTGCGAGGCCACCTTCGCTACACTCACCAATGTCAACTTTGATCCCGAGCGTTTTGCCGAGTCCGTCAACCGGGCTGTGGAACTTCGGGAGCGTTTGAAAAAACAGATCAAACAAAGCGCCGGTCAGGACGCCTCACTGTGGGACAAGGCCAAGCAGGCCATCGGTCTGGCTGGCGAAAAGGATAAGGTCAGTTTCCCGGAAGGCCCGGCTACCTTTATGCCGGCGGACACTCTGGAGGAAATGATCCAGCAGGGACGGGAGCACGGTGTGGATCATGACCCGGAACCTGATAAGGACATCAAGTCCTTAAAGGACGCCCTGGTCTACGGGATCAAAGGCGTGGCCGCCTATGCTGATCATGCCCAGATCCTGGGTCAGGAAGACGAAGAGGTCTACGCCTTTATCCAGAAAGGGTTGGCCGCTACCCTGCGCCAGGATCTGGCCCTGGATGATTGGGTAAAACTGGTCCTGGAATGCGGCCGGATAAACCTGCGGGTCATGGAACTTCTGGATGCGGCCAATACCGGACAGTACGGCCACCCGACACCTACCGAAGTCCCTCTGGGACACAAAAAGGGCAAGGCCATCCTGGTCTCCGGACATGACCTGCGGGACCTGGAACTCATCCTGGAGCAGAGCAAGGACAAAGGGATATATGTGTACACCCACGGGGAAATGCTCCCCTGCCACGGATATCCGGAACTGAAGAAATATCCTCACTTCTACGGCCATTTTGGGACGGCCTGGCAGAACCAGCGGAAGGAGTTTGCCGAGTTTCCGGGCCCCATAGTCATGACCACCAACTGTATTCAGAAACCGCAGGAGGCTTACAAGGCCAATATCTATACAACCGGTCTGGTTGGCTGGCCTGGAGTGGCCCACATCCAGGACAAGGATTTCACTCCGGTGGTGGAAAAAGCCCTGGAGATGGACGGCTTTACCCAGGACGAAGATAAAGGCTCGGTCATGGTCGGATTCGGGCACAATGCGGTCATGTCCGTGGCCGACAAAGTGGTTGAGGCGGTTAAAAACGGCAATATTCGTCATTTCTTCCTGGTCGGAGGATGCGATGGAGCCAGACCGGAGCGTAACTACTACACCAAGTTTGTAGAAAAGGCACCCGAAGATACGGTTATCCTGACCCTGGCCTGCGGCAAATTCCGTTTCTTTGACAAGAAACTGGGAACCATCGGTGATCTGCCCCGG
>JBKHIL010000137.1:0-5150 GCA_046538645.1 Desulfovermiculus sp. | reverse complement strand
TAGCCCCCCGATTTACTGATACTCCTGGCGGATACACACGGATCATTAAAAAATCAGAACCTCGCAGGGGAGATTCAGCTCCCGTGGCCATCATTGAATTTAGCAAGCAGGGCTAACCAGACGTCGAGTTTCTTTGGTCTCATGTGGTACTAAACCAGCGAAAATTACCAGGAAATTAGCATTTGCGTTATTGCCCGGACAAAAAACTCAGGATAAACTTCTACCGCGCTCGCCCGGCAATCCAGGGGTAACGCATTGCCAGTTGATCGCTGTATCTTGTATTGACAATCAAAGCTTGAATAAGCCCTGTGATTGGTTCTGGCAGGTAGTGATCCGCTCGCACGTCGATGTAATAAAGCAGCCCGATCACCTGCTGGGTGAGCGGGCTGTTTTTTATGGTTTATGCTATTATGATATTTGATAGTACAGATTGGGAAAATGGATATACGACGGCTGGAAACCTTTTGTGCAGTCTTTGAGCATCAGAGCTTTTCCAAGGCTGGAGAATGCCTCTATTTGGCTCAGCCCACCATAAGCTCTCATATTGCCAGTCTGGAAAAGGAGCTGGGAACATCTCTGTTTGATCGTTTTGCCAGACAGGTTGTGCCAACCCAGGCCGGTCAAACGCTGTATCGTTATGCCCAGGAGATGATTCAGGCCCGGCAAAACGCGAGTGCCGAGATCTCGCTTCTTATGAACAAGGTCAGTGGCCGGATTCGGCTGGGGGGAAGTTCTATACCGGGTCATTTTATACTACCCCGGTACATGGGATCGTTTTGCTCCAAATTTCCCGACGTTCACGTCAGTCTGGAAATTGGCGATACGCAAGGGATTGAACGTATGGTCCAGGAGGGAATAATTGATGTGGGGGTGATAGGAGGCCGGGAAGATATATTGCACCTTACATATCATGAGATAGCCAGGGATGAGCTCTTGCTGCTCTGTTCATCTCACAGTTTCTGGAACCATCGGGGAAATGAAAACCTTGTTCCTGAAGCTCATTGGCCCTGGATCATTCGGGAACCCGGCTCAGGTACCCGCAAGGCCATGTTCTCTTTTCTGCAGTCTATTGGCATTGCCTTTGATCATATGAAGATAAGAGCCACAGTGAGCAGCACGCAGGCAGTACTGGCCTGTATACAGTCCGGGCTGGGTGTCAGCATGGTTTCGTCCCTGGCTGCAAGAGAATACCTGGGCCGAAAAGAGATCACACAAGTGCCGGTTCGGGGTCCGAATCCCAGCCGGGACTTTTATGCCGTTGTCCATGACCAGAGGGCGCAGCTTCCGGTCACCAAAGCCTTTTTACAGGAGTTGGGGTTTTGGGAGTCCAAGGACAGCTGCACTTTTTAGAAATGAGAGTTTGCATTTGTAATTTCTGTCGAGTTCCGGGGATAGAATATGCATGACATTACTTTGGTGGACAAAGTCAAGGCCTCCGGTTGAGCAGCCAAGCTTGCTCCAGGGGACCTGGAGTCGGTGCTTTCAGCATTTCGATGGGCAAGGGATGACCGGATTCTGATCTCCGGACAAGGATGCGAGGATGCGGTCGTTTTGCGCTTTCCTGCGGGAAAAGCGATGGTCCAATCCCTTGATTTTTTGACCCCCATGGTCAACGATCCCTATGCCTTTGGGTGCATTGCTGCGGCCAATGCCCTTTCAGATATCTATGCCATGGGCGGGACGCCCTTTTCAGCCATGAATATTGTCTGTTTTCCCAAGGATTGTCTGCCATTGGACGTTTTGTCCCGCATCCTGCGTGGGGGACAGGATACGGTTCTGGCTGCAGGTGCAGTCATGGCCGGCGGACACACAGTAGATGATCAGGAGCTGAAGTTTGGTCTTGCGGTTACCGGGGAGGCGGACCCCTCGCTCATTGCGGTGAACAGTGGAGCCAGAGAGGGGGATTTCCTTGTCTTGACCAAGCCCATTGGGACCGGGATATTGGCCACGGCACTTAAGGCCAAATGGGCCAACGCCCTGGATCTTGAACAGCTGATCATCAAATGGGCCGGCAGATTAAACGCGGCCGGAGCTGAGGTCATCCGAAATCATGACCTGCAGGGGGCCACGGATGTGACCGGATTTGGTCTTGGCGGCCATGTTATGGAGATGGCCAAAGCGGCCGGGGTGCACATAGAAGTCTCAGTTCATGATGTCCCCATTATGGACCATGCTCTGGAACTGGCCTCCATGGGGCTGGTCCCGGCCGGAGCCTATGCCAACAAAGCCCACTGCCAGGATACACTATGGATTGAGAACGAGGTCGATTCCATACTCATGGACGTGATGTTTGACCCTCAGACATCAGGCGGGCTGCTTCTGGCGGTGCCCGAAGCCCGGTTGGCTGAGGTTCAGTCTGACCTTCGCACCAGGGGAGAGCTGGCTGAGGTCATCGGGCGGGTGAAGTCCGGATCTGAGCATGGTGTGGGTCTGAGCCTGGTTTAGGGCAAGGCCCCTGATAAGCTATACGGCCCGGAAAAATCATATCGACTCCTCCTTTGCTCAAAACAACCAGGCAATTCCTATGAGCCCGATTCAGAAGGCCCATGTGTTTCCTGAATCAGCTTTCGGAGCTTGTCCTCAACCTGTTGCAAGTTTAAATGGGTGGTGTCCACTACATAAGCATCCGGAGCAGGTCTGAGCGGAGCTTCGCTTCTGTTTCTGTCCTGCTCGTCCCGCCGGCGGAGGTCCCGGGTCAAGGTGCCAAGATCTGCATTGTGACCCATGGCCTTAAGTTGCAGCCATCGCCGTCTCGCTCTCTCCTCTGGAGTGGCATCAAGAAAGAATTTCCACCTGGCGTCAGGAAAAACCACACTCCCCATATCCCTTCCTTCAGCCACCAGAGAGGTCTTGCGGCCAATCTCCTGCTGGGCTCTCTTGAGAGAGTCCCGGACCTCGGGTCGTTGCCCAAGGTGCGAGGCCCACAGCCCGATCTCTTCTGATCTGATCTCCTGGCCAATGTGCTGGTTGTTGATAGTTAACTGAGCTGCCGGGCCTTGGCCGGCAAAATGAAAATCTATTGCATTGAGTGCGGATTGCAGGGTCTTTTGCGGCCAAGTCCAGGATCCCTCTCCGAGATGAAGAGCCACAGCCCGGAACATAGCTCCGGTATCCAGGTAAGCCAGGCGTAAAAAATGGGCCAGGTTTTGAGCTACTGTGGATTTGCCTACCCCGGCTGGTCCGTCAAGAGTGATAATCAAAGGCTGGATCTTAGGCATAGGTGGCGTGGATCTCCTGGCAGGCACGGATCAGGCCGAGATTTTCAGCCTCTGTTCCGATAGAAATCCGCACATGATCACAGAGACCGTAACTGTCCAGGGCCCGGATGATGTAGCCTTTCTGGAGCAGATCCTTGACGAGGTCGGCAGCTGGAAGTGCAGGTTGAACAAGGAGGAAATTGGCTTGACTGGGATATACCTTCCAGCCCAGGTTCTTGAGTTCGCGGGAGAGCATTTGTCTGCCTTGAAGCACTGTTTCCCTGGTGGCCTGGACAAAGTCCGCATCCCTTAAAGCTGACAGGCCAGCGGCTTCAGCCAGCAAGTTGACGCTAAAGGGCAGCTTGACCCGGTGCAGGAGATCGCTCAGCCAGGCGGGCATGATCCCATAACCCAGCCGCAGCCCGGCCAGGCCGTACAGCTTGGAAAATGTACGCAGCAAGACCACGTTTTCCAGCTGCTCCAGGTCAAAAAGGGGTGAATGCAGGCCCGGATCCCTGGCAAATTCGATATAGGCTTCGTCCACTATGAGCATGGTGTTTCCAGGCAGGCCGGCAGCCAGGCTGATGAGCTCGTCCTTAGCGGCCGTGTATCCGGAAGGATTGTCCGGATTGGTGAGAAAGACCATGGCCGTGGTCTCGTCAGCTTCTTGCAACAGGCGGGCAAAAGGAAAACTCATATCCGGGTTCAGCGGGACCAAAGTCAGCTCCACGCCGCACAAGCGGGCCTGCATCCTGTAAATGCTGAAGCTGGGATCGAAAACAATGATCCGATCCTGGCCTGGCCGGGCCAGGACCCGGATCAACAGATCTATGAGCTCATCGGATCCATTGCCAATCACCAGGCGATTTTCAGGCACATCCAAATGGTGGCTTAAGGCTGCGGTCAGCTCCGGGGAGTTGGGGCTTGGATATCGAAACACCAGATCGGCCCGGCGCTGCACAGTCTTTTTGACCAGGGGTGATGTGCCCAAGGGATTTTCATTGCTGGCCATCTTGACCACTTGAGTCAAGCCGATTTCCCGGCGGATATCAGCAATGGACCGTCCGGGGACATAAGGAGCAAATTCCTTGATTTCAGGCCGGATCATCTCCCGGGCATGGCAGGTGTTGGAACTCAAAATCAGTCTCCTTATTTATAAGATTGGAGGATATGGGGGCGGATGAAGATGAGCAGCTCGCGCTTATCCTCCAGGTTATACTTATTCTTGAACAGCCATCCAAGGAGAGGTACCCGGGACAGTCCCGGGACCCGGTCTTGCTGCTGTGTCTGGTTGACTTGCTGTACACCGCCAATGACCACGGTTTGATCATTGTCCACAAATAATCGGGTCTGAACGCTCCGGGTTTCTATATCCTCACTATCTGCTGTCGGACTGTCGTCTGAGATGTCGAGCTCAAGGATAAGTTTGTTGTCCGGCGTGATTTGCGGAGTGACAGAAAGCTTAAGGGTGGCCTCAACGTATTCTGTGGTTGTGCCTCCGCTTTCAGACTCGTCTTTGGTGGCTATCTTGGTGCCCTGCGTAATTTCAGCCAGCTGATTGTTCAGGGTAACCACTCGGGGGGAAGAGATTGTTTTCAGCTGGTCTTGAGATTCTCCCAGTTCCAGCTGAGCATCAAGAGTGTAGAGAGAATTGCCGGACAGCTTGGAAAAAAAGGTACCCAGACCAAGTGTAGTTGTGCTTCCCTCCGGGCTTGGTGTGTTGATTGCATAGCTGTTTCCCTGTGTTCCTTCCAGGGCAAAGGCCGAATCGTCGTTTTCGTAGCTATAGCTTCCACCCCATTTGATGCCCATGCTGCGCTGGAACTCGTCAGTGGCATAGACCAGCCTGGCCTCGATGAGCACCTGCCGTTCGGCCCGGTCCAGCTTGCGGACCACATTGCGGACCTTTTCAATAACCCGAGCCGTGTCTGAGATAATGAGCTGATTGGTTTT
>JBKHIL010000136.1:0-5178 GCA_046538645.1 Desulfovermiculus sp. | reverse complement strand
GTCACCCACAAAGGCCCCGGAAAGTGGAGATGATCTCTTCCATACTGGTCCCGGGGGTAAACACTGCCTTTACTCCCTGCTCCTTGAGGACCGGCACATCTTCCTCCGGGATGATGCCTCCCCCAATGACCGGGATGTCGGATGCATCGTGTTTTTTAAGACTTTCAATAACTTCCGGAAAAAGCTGCAGGTGAGCCCCGGACAACGAGGACAGACCAATGGCGTCGACATCCTCTTGAATGGCGGCCACAGCGATTTCTTCCGAAGTTCGCCGGATCCCGGTGTAGACCACTTCAAACCCATTGTCCCGCAAGGCCCGGGCAATACACTTGGCCCCCCGGTCGTGTCCGTCCAACCCAGGCTTTCCAATCAGAATGCGATACCGTTTTTCTTCCTGAGCCATAAATGTGCTCCTTCTCCCCAAGGATTGAACCGGTAGGCCGGGCATGGATCATGCCCGACGGTTTCCAGGCCTAGATATCAATCTTCTGGACCAGGCCCTTGACGGCCTGCACCGACTTTTCAAAAGCGGCCTTTTCTTCCGGCAGCAAGGAGATCTCAATCACCTGCTCCACTCCATTGGCCCCGAGCTTGACCGGCACCCCGACAAAGTACCCGCCCACACCGTATTCCTTATCGCAATAGGCCGCACAGGGCAGGATGCGCTTTTTGTCCTTGAGAATGGACTCGGCCATCTCCACAGCAGCGGCCGAAGGGGCGAAAAAGGCGCTTCCGGACTTCAAAAGCCCCACGATCTCCGCGCCTCCGTCCCGGGTCCGCTGCACCATGGCCTCGATCTTGTCCGCAGGCAGCAGATCAGGCAGAGGAATGCCGGCCACGGTGCTGTAACGCGGCAAAGGAACCATACTGTCTCCGTGCCCGCCCAGGACAAAGGCGTTGACATCTTCCACAGACACGTCCAGTTCCATGGAAATAAAGGTTCGAAATCTTGCCGAGTCCAATACTCCGGCCATGCCAATGACCTTGTTCGGCGCGAAACCGCTCACTTTGTGCGCTACATAGACCATGGCGTCCAGGGGATTGGCCACGACAATAATCACCGCGTCCGGGGAATATTTGGCCACCTGTTCCGTCACATTTTTGACAATGTCCGTGTTTTTAGCCAGCAAATCATCCCGGCTCATTCCCGGCTTGCGGGGCAGACCGGCAGTGATGATCACGATGTCTGAGTCAGCTGTGTCAGCGTAATCATTGGTTCCGATGACATCGGAATCAAAACCCTCAATAGGCGAGGCCTGACGAAGGTCCAACCCCTTGCCCTGGGGCATGCCTTCCACAATATCGATCAGGCACACATCACCCAATTCTTTCAAGGCTGCCCAGTGCGCAGCTGTGGCCCCGACAAATCCCGCCCCGACCACAGTAATTTTTTTGCGCGTCTTCATCTCAAGTCCTCCTTGCACGTTAGCCGATCACCACAAGCACATCGCCCTTTTTCACGCTCTCCCCTTCCTTGAAACGGATTTCTTTGACCGTGCCCGAAGTTGGAGCATTTATGGCGTTTTCCATCTTCATGGCCTCTAAAATGAGCAAGGGATCGCCTTCATTGACTTCTTCACCTTCATCCACTTCAAACCGAATGATCATGCCTGGCATGGGCGCTTCTACTGTGGTTCCAGCACTTGGTGCAGCCTTAGGAGCTGCTTGTGCCTGGGGTTTTACCGGTTGTTGCGCAGCAGGCTGGGCTGCCGGCTGGGCTGGTTGTTGTCCGGCCGCCTGCCCTGCCGGAGCGATCGAGCTGACCACAGGCTCTCCGCCGACCTGCTCCACCTCTACACTGAAGTATTCACCGTCTACATACACATTAAATGTACGCACATCGTCTCCTTTGGCTGGTTCTGATTTTTTTGATGTCTCTGCTACAAGGCCCTTTTTGGCCTGTTCAATAAGATCAACTATACGCTGGCCTTCTTCCAGGCTGCGGGGCTTGACCTCGTCCGGCATCTCCTCCAACCCGTATTTCCATTTCAAGAACCGCTTGCCTGTGGTTGGATACAGGGCATAAATAAGGACATCGTCGATGTCTTTGGCCAAATCTTCCACGTCTTTTTTGGCCGTGTCCAACTCCGGCTCCAGGATATCTGCAGGCCGGCCATGAAAAGGCTCTTCCCCACGCGGATAGCCTTTCAAGGCCTTTTTCTGGACCTCAGGATCCACACCGGCCGGCGTCTGACCATAGAGTCCGTAGCACAAATCTTTGACCTGGGCGGTGATCATCTTGTACCGCTCGTCTTCGGTGTCAAAGAGGACATTGTTCACAGTCTGGGTCCCGACTATCTGACTGGTGGGGGTGACCAGCGGGACCTGGCCCAACTCTTTGCGCACCCGGGGCAGTTCTTTGAACACCTGGTCCAGTTTGTCTATGGCGTCCATTTCCCGCAGCTGGTTGACCAGATTGGAGAGCATTCCGCCCGGGGTCTGATGCAGGAGGACATTGGTGTCGATGACCGATATGCGGTCATCGAGCAGGTGCCTGTATTTCGGAGTGATTTTGATGAAATGTTCAGAACATCTGGTCAATTGCTTCAGATCAAAACCGGTATCCCGGTTTGTGCCCTGCAGGGCCACAACCAAAGGTTCCAGACCGGGATGGGAGGTCCTGTAGGCCCAGGGAGCAAGACAGACATCTATGATATCCACTCCGGCCTCAATGGCCTTGAGCATGGACAGATCGGCCATACCGGAAGTGAAATGGCTGTGCAGATGGATGGGAACCTGGACCGTCTCTTTCAGGGTCTTGACCAATTCATAAGCATCATAAGGAGCTATGAGGCCGGCCATATCCTTGATGCATATGGTATGCGCCCCCATGTCCTCCAGTTCTTTGGCCTTGTCTATGTAGTACTGCAGGTTGTACACCGGCCCGCCCATACGCCGCTCAGTCAGAGAGAAACAGATAGCACCCTGAAAATGCTTATTATTCTCTTTGATCACCTTGACTACGGTTTCAAAATTGCGAAAATCGTTTAAGGCATCAAAGACCCGAAAGACATCAATTCCGTTCACGCAACAGCGTTCTACAAAGGCTTCGGCAACATCATCGGCATAATTGCGGTATCCGACGAGATTCTGGCCCCGAAGAAGCATGGAAAAAGGAGTATCCGGGATGTATTTTTTCAAGGTCCGGATCCGTTCCCAGGGATCCTCTCCCAGGAAACGGTGCATGGTATCAAAGGTGGCCCCACCCCAGACCTCCATGGCAAAAAAGCCCACCTTGTTCATCTCCTCGGCAATGGGCACCAGATCCTCGGTTCTTCCCCGGGTGGCAAACAGGGATTGATGCCCGTCCCGAAAGGTCAGGTCCTGGATCTTGAGGGGACTTTTGACCTCAACCGACTCATCGAGTGAACCGGCGACAAGTTTTCCGTGTTCTTCACTCATATTCTTCTCCTTGCACTCTTGTGTCCTGCGCGTGCTTCTGGTTTCACTTTAAAACTCAACGATTGAGCCGAAACTGAACGTGATACTGCCTGTCCATCATAGCTTGCCGCCCGGACATGGCCCAGGGACTGCCCACGTGAAACCGGGGAGGCTGAGACTTGGCCTGCGGCTCCATATACTGAACCCGGCCTTTTGCTTCCAAACAGGTATATATGGCCGAGGTAATGGCGGCCACCTTCTTCGCTGGTACGCTCATAAATCACTCCCTTGGTTGTGCTGAACACTATGGACCAGGTAAATAAACATTGTTCCTTTTTTTTGCCCGCTTGGGGCTGATAAAAATATTTCAGATTTGCCGGAGATCCCGACCTTGGCGGGATTGAGGATTCACCTCTTGGGGCTCACATACAATTCTCCACCATACACATCGTTGATCACCAGGGCAGGAAAGTCCTCCACCACCAGCTCCCGAACCGCCTCCGGTCCCAGGTCTTCATAAGCAATGACCCTGGCCTGCTTGATTCGCTGCGAGAGCAGTGCCCCTGCCCCGCCGGTCGCCCCCAGATACACCGCATTATGCTCTTTCATGGCCTCTTTGACCTCAACAGCCCTCTTCCCTTTGCCCATGGTGGCCTTGACCCCCAGACCGTACAAACGAGGGGCAAAGGAATCCATCCGATAGCTTGTGGTCGGCCCGGCCGCCCCAATAGGCCTCCCCGGAGGGGCCGGAGTGGGACCGACATAATATATGACAGCGCCCTGCAGGGGAAACGGAGGTTCTTCGCCTCTGTCCAGGGCCTGCACAATTCTTTTATGGGCTGCATCTCTTGCAGTGTAGATGGTCCCGGTCAGCAGGACCACATCGCCGGCTTTGAGCTGGCCTACCGCCTCATCCGTAAGTGGAGTGGTCAATTTGTGGGTCTGCATCAGAGCACAACCTCCTGATGTCTGGATGAATGGCACTGTAAGTTAACAGCCAGGGGCAAGCTGGCGATATGGCATGGGGAGATATTTATGTGCACGCCCAGGCTGGTGGTCATACCTCCCAGCCCCATGGGGCCGATACCCAGCTCATTGATCTCATCCAGAAGCTCTTTTTCCAGGGCCGCAATCTCCGGATCCGGATGGGGCTGCCCCAAAGGTCGAAACAAGGCCTTTTTGGCCAGGACCGGGGCCAGATCAAACGTCCCTCCAACGCCTACCCCGACTATGGTTGGGGGGCAGGGATTGGGACCGGCCTCGGCCATGCGCTGAAGGACAAAGTCCTTAATTCCCTCCCAGCCCTGGGCCGGAGTGAGCATGGTGCACCTGGACATATTCTCGCTTCCCCCGCCTTTGGCCATGAATTTGATCTTCAGTTCCTGGCCTGGAACCAGATCGTAGTGGATAAAGGCCGGGGCATTGTTCCCGGTATTGGCCCGAGTCAGGGGATGGGCCAGCGACTTGCGCAAATAGCCCTGTTCATAGGCATCGACCATGGCCCGGTTTAAGACCTGGCTGAGATCTTCACCCTGGACCCGGCACTGAGCCCCGAATTCCACAAAAAATATGGCCACTCCGGTGTCCTGGCACAGAGGCAGACCGCTTGTTCGGGCCAGGCGGGCGTTTTCCAGGAGTTGATCCAGGATTTCTTTGGCTGTATCCGTTTTCTCTTCATCTCTGGCCTTCTCCAGAGCCTGTTCCACGTCCGGGGGCAGATGGGTGGCCGCATGTTTGACCATGTCCCGCACCTTGGCGTGAACCTCCTGGGCATCTATAGTGCGCATATTGGCTCCT
>JBKHIL010000135.1:0-5178 GCA_046538645.1 Desulfovermiculus sp. | reverse complement strand
AGGTTCTTCTCAGCTATGGCCCGCAGGTGATTTTTTATGGATACGTCCGCGGAATTGCTTACAATGTGCAAAAGGGTCTGGGTACTGTTTTTGAGCTCCTGCTCGATGCCGTCCTGAATACGATTCTTGACAAAGAGATAGAGCAGTCCGCCTGCCAGGCTGAAGGCAAAGAAAAAGAGCAGGGAATAGACCAAAAGCAGCTTGTGCCTGATGCGCAGGTTGGTAAACCAATCACTCATTTTCCTGGACGCATTCCCGGCAGAGAAGCCGGCCCTGAGCCTGGAGCAGTTTGGACTGCATGGCCGGTTCACCGCATATCTCGCAGCACAAAGATTTATCAATCCTGGCCTTGTCCGGGATCTGGAACTCTCCGGTCTGAATAGAGAAGAGTTCATCCAGGGGCATGTCCAGGACCTGCTTGCTGGCCTGCTGATGGAGGACAAAAAATTCCTGCCTCTCCTCCTCAGTGGCCTGGCCCTGCATGACCCGGCCTAAGAGTTCCTGATGCCGGCCCTGGGGAGAAAAGCCTTCCGGGCGCATGCAGAAGCGGATTCCCTGCCCGCTGGTCCGATCAAGCAGAGTGAAGGCCTGCTTGCCATGGTCTTTATACACAAAATTTCCCTTGCCAAAGGTGCAGCCGGTGAGCACCTGGATGGCATCCACCCCGCAGGCATCGGTTTCCACCACAGCAACAAGTTCTTCGTCTTCGGCCCGGTTGGAGTGCAAATGCTCAAGGCCGGCCTTGGCCGCTCGATAGCCAATAGACAGGCCCGGGCAGATATGTCCGTGGAACTTCACACAGCGCATAAAATCTTCAGGAAATTCAAGATGGTTGGTCATGGAAGCTCTCCTTGTGAAGGCATAAAGGTTTGGCAGCCCTGATGCTACCTGTACACAATGGTCATGACAAGGCAAGTCAGGCCCGCAGGCAGGTCTCGTATGAAACAAGATTTTACCTCTCAGATGGCCTGCCCTTGAGGGCAAGGGCGGCCTACTGGTAGCTCTGGCTTCTCAGGGTAGGGCTGGTTCTCTCCGAGATCCAGCCTCATCCATCATTTTAAAACCCCTGGCCCTCGGAGAGGACCAGGCTACTGGGGCTAAGCCCTCTTCATGGCCAGTTTCATATCTGATCAAACTGGCCGTTTGCGGCCGAAGGCGGTACTGACATCAGATCCCGCCAGCGGCGGGACTGACCTCTGGCGAGTGCAAAAACCATTTTTGCACTCGCATCTTGTATTCGGGGCACATCTTATAAGGCATGCGGGTCTGACTGCGGTCCCGGCTGCTCCTCATCTTGATCCTTGAAATTTTTAAACTCATAGCGCAGGCCTTTGACCAGGCTGCGGCACAAAAAGAGCATGATCAGGGAAAAGGGCAGGGCCGCAGCAATGGCCATTTTCTGCAGGGCTTCCAATCCTCCGGAAAAAAGGAGAACGATTGCAGTGGTGGATACGGTCAGACCCCAGATAATTTTTTTGGCTGCCGCAGGATTGAGGTTGCCCTGAGAGGTCATCATGGACAGGACAAAAGTTGCCGAGTCGGCGGAGGTGACAAAAAAGACGCCCAGCAGGAGGACGGTGAGCATGGTCAATACCCCGCTTAAGGGATAATGGGCATACAGGCGGAACATGCCCACTGACACGTCCTCGGACACTGCTTTGGCGATCTCCGCCCCTTCCCGCAGTTCCAGAAAAAAAGCCGCCCCGCCAAAGACGCTGAACCAGATAAAAGTGAGCAAGGTGGGTACGAGCAGGGCCCCGAGGATAAATTCACGTATGGTCCTGCCCCGGGAGATGCTGGCCACAAAGAGGCCGACAAAGGGAGACCAGGAGATCCACCAGGCCCAATAGAATATGGTCCAGGACTGGGTCCAGGCATACCCCTGAAAGGGGTTGGTGGACAGACTCATATTAAACAGTCCGGACAAATAGTCGGCAATTGTGTTGGTAAATACATTGAAGGTATAGGCTGTGGGCCCGACCAGGAGCATGAATCCCAGAAGAGTGATGGCCAAAAGGATGTTCGTCTTGCTCAGGATCTGGATACCTTTGTCCAGCCCGGTCATACTGGAAATCATAAACAGGACAGTGACCACGGCAATGACCGCGACTTGAGCCTGAAAGGTGGGGGCGAATTGAAAGACTTCTCCCAGGCCGGTGGTGATCTGCACCGCTCCCAGGCCCAGGGAGGTCACAATGCCAAATACCGTGGCAAATACGGCCAGGACATCGATGCAATAGCCAAAGAATCCATAAATTTTTTCTCCAAGCAAGGGGTAGAAACAGCTGGAGATCAAGGGGGGCATGCCGCGGCGAAAGGAAAAATAGGCAATGGCCAGACTCATGGTGATGTATATAGCCCAAGGGTGAACCCCCCAATGGAAAAAGCTGTATTTCATGGCGAACTTGGCCGCTCCATCAGATTGTCCGTCCAGGTATTCCGGGGGGTTGAGATAGTGGCTCATTGGTTCAGCCACGCCCCAGAAAATCATCCCGATGCCCATTCCGGCCGCAAAGAGCATGCTAAACCAGCCAAAATAGGAGTACTGCGGTTTTTCATTGTCTTTGCCCAGACGAATATTTCCATACTTGCTCAGGGCCAGCCAGATATTAAAGACCAGGAAGACCAGAGCGGCGATGAGGTAGGCCCAGCCAAAGCTCTCAATAATGGACTTATGAACCAGACTGGAATACTCGTCGAGCAGGGCGGGACTTATGACCCCGAATCCAACCAGGCTGAGGACAATAACCAGGGAGATCCCGAATACGGTCTGTTTTTTCCAGTGCCCCAACGAGAAGATTTTTTTTATCATCGCCTCTGCGCTCCTGGAACGATAAAGATGGAACAATTCGCCTTTTCAGCTATGAGCTGGGCTGTGGATCCCATGATCTGCTCAAAGGTGCTCTGGGTGTCGCATTTGCCGATAATCAACAAATCCACCCCATGCCACCGGGCCGTGCGGACGATTTTGGACCCGGGGTGACCAACCACATCCAGGGTCTTAATCTCATAAAATGCGTGTTCACATTCAGCCTTTAATCGTTTGAGGTTTTCCTGGATTTTTTTGCGTCGTTCGGCCTCAGCCTTTGGATCCGGGGCCCGTTCACCGACATGCAGGATAAACAGGGTCTGAGTGGCAAAGTCAGGATTGGTCAGGTAGGGCATGACGTGGCTGTCAGTACTCTGGAAGTTGGTGGCGTACATAGCCTGACTCATCTTTTGCTCTTTGGCCAAAAAAATGGAGTGCTTGTAGACAAAGACAGGACGATCGGCCATGCGCACGACATCGTCCTCCACATTTCCGAGCAGGGCCTTTTGCAGGACCCATTTCCTCTCCCAGAGAATGCTTATAAAGTCAGCTTCCAGCTCTGCGGCTATGGTCAGAATCTCTGAGGCAACATGGCCCTGTTTAAAGTACATGTCCACCTCAAAGCCCAATTCCCGGAGTTTCAGGGCATAAGCCCGAACGGCATCTGTGAGGCGTTCTTCTTTTTTGTTCTTTTTTATGTTGGTCCGGACATGAACCAGAGAAACGTGTTTGGTTCCAAAATATCTCAACAGGCGACCCATAGAGATAATTTTTTGCTCCGATTCTTTGAGACTTAAAGGAATGACCACATGATGGAGCATTTATGCCCTCCCTTTTTCACTGCAAGCCCGATCAGGGAAGAACAACAAAAAACATTCCAAATTGGTATAATTTTGTTGCACTTTTAAATACTTAATTATCAATTCATGATTTCCAAAGCCTTTTCATAAGACTGTAAAGTGTTTATATTTACACTGTAACAAGATGTTTGCATTATCATTTAATCTTCGGGAGGTTTACCATGAAGATCGCTGTGAGTTCCCAAGGGCAAACCCTGCAAGACCGCGTTGATCCCAGCTTTGGACGCTGCCCGGGTTTTGTTGTCTATGACTCGGACAACCAGACAAGCACGTATGTTGACAATTCTCAGAATCAAAATCTGCCCCAGGGGGCGGGCATTCAAACCGCGCAACTCATTACCGGAGCTGGAGCTGAGGTGATCATCTCCGGTCAGATCGGACCCAAGGCCATGGAGGCCTTGAGTCACGCTCAAGTTCAACTCTTTGCCACTTCTGCCAACACGGTGCAAGAGGCAATCCAGGCCTGGGAGCGCAACGAGCTCCAGCCCATCACCTCCTCTGGAGGCGGGCAACCCGGAGCCGGCCAGGGCATGGGCCGGGGAGGCGGAGGACGCGGCCGCGGTCCTGATCAGGGCGGCCGGGGCATGGGCGGAGGGGCCAGAGGCAGAGGCCCCGGACAGGGGGGACAAGGTATGGGCGGTGGAGGAAAAGGCAAGGGTCCTGGTCAGGGAGGCCGGGGACAAGGCGGCGGAGGGAGCGGCAGAGGGTGAGAGGAAGAGGGACTGAGCGACATAACGACTGAGCGACAAAGAGAGAGAAGAAGAAGGAAATCGAAAATAAGGCCAGTATTGATATTTATTATCATACTTGTTAGTAGACTGAGAGCCAGCCAAGATCCTCAGGCATGTAAGGGTCTCTTATCGGAAATAATCTGGAATAGGAGGTAACAATGAGTGGAGACGGAGTCGGATGCGCCAAGCCGTCTGGCCGGGTGGTTGGAGAAGGTGATGCTCAACAAGAGCGGCAAGCTCAAAAAACTCACAAGGAGGAAGCAATGGTCCAGGCCAAAGTAGGCGCCAAGGCCCCGGATTTTGAAGCCCCTGCCTATCAGCAGGGTAAATTTACTAATGTGAAGCTCTCTGATTACCTGGGAAAATGGGTTATGCTCTGCTTTTATCCCGGGGACTTTACCTTTGTCTGACCGACAGAGATATCAGCGGTCGCTGGTAAATATGATGAGCTGCAAAAGCTCGGGGTCGAGGTCATGTCCGTGAGCGTGGACAGCGCTTTTGTACACAAGATGTGGGATGAAAATGAACTGGCCCATATGGTGGACGGCGGTATCCCCTTTCCCATGGTCTCCGACGGCGGCGGGAACCTGGGGAAGGTGTACGGGGTCTATGATGAACAAGCCGGCGTGGACATCCGGGGCAGATTTCTCATCGACCCGGACGGAATGATCCAGGCTATGGAAGTCCTGGCTCCGCCTGTGGGCCGGAATATCAATGAGACCCTGCGCCAGATCAAGGCCTTTCAGCACGTACGCCAGAGTGGAGGCACCGAGGCCTG
>JBKHIL010000134.1:0-5191 GCA_046538645.1 Desulfovermiculus sp. | reverse complement strand
GACTGCAATCTCTTACATCATACACCTTGTGACATGTTTGAGGAGGTCACGATGCGCTCAGGAAAAATTCGTTTTACGTTGTGGATGACGTTGGTGGGAGCCGGGGTCATCGCTTTGACGGCTGCCCCGGTCCAGGCCCAGAAAACATTTCGGCTCACCTGTCAAAATGTCAATGCCATGGACCACCCCGGGTATATTGTTATCAAGCAAATGGCCGAAGACCTGGAAAAAATGACAAATGGCAAACTGACAATCAATCAAGTTCCGCCAGGAGCTATGCTCGGCTCCGAACAGACCCTGTCCGGAACCGGTGATGGGTCAGTAGACATGGCCATCACCTATGGGTGCTACCATGGCGGGGACTTGCCGGTTGGTGCGGCCAGTTTTGCCCTGCCCGGGGATCCCAGGGATGTGTGGGAGATGTACAATTTTTATTACGAAGACGGGGCCTTGGACTTTCTGCGCGAGCATTACGCCACCAAGAATGTTCATTACCTTGCCCCTGCGGTCTGGCCTGGTTATGCCATGATGTCCAAAAAAGAAGTCAAGAATCTGGAAGACATCAAAAAGCTCAAAGTACGGGCTTCAGGGACCATGGCCAAGATGCTCAAAGATGCTGGGGTGGGAACCACATTCATTCCTTTTGCTGAAATCTATCAGGCCATGTCCAGGGGAACAATTGATGCCACAGTCAGCGGAAGCCATGCCGAGAACCACCTGCAGAATTTAGAGGAAGTGGCCGAGTATATGGTTGAACCTGATTTCTCCAGTGCCCAAACCCTTGAGATCCTTGTCAACAAGGATCAGTGGGAGGCCATGCCCAAAGATATGCAGGTAGCTTTTGAGACTGCTGCTCAAAAGGCGGCCCTGCATTTTACGCGCCTGTTCATGGGCATGACCAAGAGCGCCATTCAGGAAATGGAGGAGGAAGGGGCCAAACATGTAACCTTGTCGGATGACACCATGCAGGAGATCCGGGAGGCTTCGTACCAGATCTGGGACAGCATTGCCGAGGAGGACGAGGCCACAGCCGAGTATATAGACATGGTCAAGGAAGATCTCGAAGAGGAAGGCTATGAATTAAAATAGGCTCTTGCCAGGTATAATCACACATCGCAGGCGGTAAACATTCAGGGGGCGGTTGGTTTAGCGGCCGCCCCTGAATAAGGGAACTCAAAGAAGCAATCTCCAGACATATTGTAAAATGAAGACGATATGGTCTTCCCCCCTGCGTGCTTACTGCCGGAGTAAGGTATTTCCTGGGGAATGAATAAGGAACAATGGGATACATATTAAGGGGGTCTGAAATCACTTTTTGCGTTTCTGCTTCATAAGCTCAGTGTGGAACCTGAAAAGCAAAAAAAGCAATCAAGATATGAAGATTAAGGAAGAGGCAATCCATGCAACTAATTAGAAAATTTATTCATTATGTAGCTTCATTGAATACTTTCTTAGGGAAGTTATCTTCGTATTCACTGATTATATTCATGTGTATTTTGAGTTTTGAGGTTGTGGCCAGATATTTCTTTAACTCACCAACTGTATGGGCGCATGAGCTATCAGGATATTTTTTGACTTATTACCTTGCTCTGACTGGGCCATGGTTATTGTTAACCAGAGAGCATGTTTATGTTGATATTGTGTATTCAAGATATTCGGAAAAGAAAAAGAAAATAGCAGATATCGTTAGTAATCTGATAGCCATTTTTTTCTTTAGTGTTGTACTGTTTACAGGATGGAAATATGCCCTGTATTCCATAGTCAACTACCAGACCTCACATACTGCCTGGGGGCCTCCTTTATGGCCGGGGAAGATAGTCATACCTGTCTGTGCTGTTTTATTTATACTGCAATCCCTGTCCAACATTTGTGAAAGCGCGCTGAAAATAAAGGAGAGTGATTCCAAATGAGTCCTGCCCTCATCGTCCTTTTGATGTTCTTGTGCCTCATGGTCCTTTTTTTTGCCTTCGGTACCCCGGTGGCCTTTGTTCTGGGTACTGTGGGCATCGTTTTTTTGTACGCCCTCCTAGGTCCGGCCAAGCTGCAGATTTTGCCCAACGGCATATATTCGCAGATGACAGATCCCATATTGATCGCCATCCCGCTATTTATCATGATCGGCAATCTTCTGGACAAGTCCGGTATTGCCGACGATATGTTCGAGTTCATCTATAAGTGGCTTGGACCCATGCGCGGCGGGCTTGCTGTGGGCACGGTCCTGGTCTGCGTGATCATTGCCGCCATTGTGGGCATTGTGGGCGCGGCCACGGTGACCATGGGGCTGATTGCCCTGCCGGCCATGCTCAAACGGGGCTACAGCCGCCAGATAGCCATTGGCTGTATTTCCGGGGGAGGGGCCCTGGGCTTTCTCATCCCGCCCAGTGTGACCATGATTGTCTACTGCTCGGTGACCGGGATTTCGGTGGGCAAGATGTTCCTGGGGGGGGTCCTGCCCGGGTTGCTCCTCGCCAGCTTGTATATCATATACATCATTGTCCGCAGCTATTTCCAGCCCGAGCTGTGTCCGGCCATCCCCAAAGAAGAGCGGGCCACTTGGTCAGAGAAATTCCTGGCCTTAAAAAGTCTTATCCTGCCTTTCCTGCTCATCCTGGCCATCATGGGGACTATATTTTTGGGTTTGGCCACTCCGACAGAAGCTGCGGCCATAGGAGCCCTGGCCACGTTTGTGATCGTGGCAGTGCAGGGAAAATTGACCTGGGAGGTCTTCACCAGCTCGATCTACCGCACAGCCAGACTGGGGAGCATGGTCCTGTGGATCATCATCGGCTGTCTGGCCTTTTCCACCGTGGTCAATACCCTGGCTCTCCCGGCCTTTTTGACCGGAGTAATTGAATCCTTTGGGCTCAATCCGTGGATGGTTATTATCGGCATGATGCTCAGCCTGTTCATTATGGGCATGCTCATGGACGATCTGCCCATCATCATGATCACTGCGCCCATATATGTCCCCATTGTGACCAGCCTGGGATTTGATCCCCTGTGGTACGGCATCTTGTTTATTTTGAACATGCAAATGGCCTACTTGACCCCGCCTTTTGGCTTTGTTCTTTTCTATATGAAGGGTGTGGTACCTTCGGATATCAGTATGGGTGATATCTATAGGTCAGTGGGGCCCTTTGTGGTTTTGCAGGCCATCGGGCTTATCATAGTCATGCTCTTTCCTCAAATCGCCTTATGGTTGCCGTCGATAATGGGTTAGCCGTAAATACAGAATGGCTTTTCCCTATGTCTGGCCGGCATATCTTCTGTTTTTGCCTGACCTAAGAAGGGAGTGGTTATGCACGGATTTTTTCAACGCATGCTGACGATTGATGTGGGCACAAAACATGTGCGCCAGGAAGATTTGGATGCAGAGTTTTTTAAAACCACCCTGGGGGGCAAGGGCCTGGCTGCCCGCCTGCTTCTGGAGCGCAATCCGGCAGGAGTGGATCCTTTGTCTGCTGAGAATCATCTTCTATTTGCCCTGGGCCCGGCCACTGATACCCCAATATGGGGATCTGTGCGTTACGGAATCTTCACCAAGTCCCCTCTGACCGGGGCTTTCGGTGAGTCATACTCCGGGGGCAAGGCCGCAGTGCCCATGAGCCGGACCGGGTATGACGCTGTAGATATCGTGGGTGCGGCGGACAAACCGGTGTGGATCGAGGTTTCAGATACACGAGTAAAGATCCATGATGCATCAGATCTCTGGGGGCGGGATGCCTATGCGACTGAAGACGCCATCAAGGCCGAAGTGGGGGATCAGGCTGCAGTCCTGGTCATTGGCCCGGCCGGAGAGAATCTGGTCCGCTTTGCCGTGGTGGAAAACGATTACTGGCGTTCGGCCGGGCGTTGCGGCATGGGGGCGGTGCTGGGATCCAAGAAAATAAAGGGCATTGCCTTTCACGGCAGTCAGAAGCGGCCGGCCGCCGATCCTGAGGGCTTAAAAACCAAGGCCAAAGAGATCCTGGCCGCATGCAAGGACCACAAAGCCACAGCCGCCTATAAGAATTTCGGCACGCCCATGATGGTGGCCATGCTGAACACGGCCGGGGGATTCCCCACCCGTTACTGGTCCCAGGGCACCTATGAAGACTGGGAAAAGATTAATGCCGAAGCCATGAACACTCAGTGCGAGGTCAAGCCCAAGGCCTGTACCACCTGTTTCATGGCTTGCGGCAAGCATTTGAAAGTGACCCAGGGCCGGCGCGAGGGCCTGGTGGTGGAAGGACCGGAGTATGAAACCATCTATGCCTTTGGCGGGCTGTGCTGCATTAACTCCATTCAGGACATCGCCTATTTCAACGACCTCTGCGACAGGCTGGGCCTGGATACCATCAGTGCCGGAAACATGGTGGCCCTGGCCATGGAAGGGGTAGCCAGGGGCCGTCTGCAGGCTGATGTGGAGTACGGAAATCCGGATCACGTAGAGGCCCTGCTCTATGAAATGGCCGAAGGCCGGGGCCTGGGCAAGACACTGGGTCAGGGCATTGTCCCGGCCAGCCGGGAGCTGGGGCTGGAGGATCTGGCCATCCACGTCAAGGGCATGGAGCCGGCCGGATATGATCCCCGGGCCCTTAAGGGCATGGGCCTGGCCTATGCAGTCAGCGACCGGGGGGCCTGCCATCTGCGGTCCACATTCTATAAAGCCGAGCTGGCCGGGCAGATGGATGCCGACCAGATTGAGGGCAAGGCCGAGTTCTTTCTGGAGTACGAGGACCGCTGCACGCTGTTTGACTGCCTCATCCTGTGCCGTTTTTATCGCGACTTCTACTGGGACGAGCTGGGAAGCATCATCTCCCTGACCACAGGGATTGAGCTGGATACTGCCGAACTGCGACGCGTTGCCGGCCGGGTCACGGATCTGACCCGGCGGTTTAATCTGCGGGAAGGGGTCAGCGCGGCTGATGACTGCCTGCCGGAGCGGATGTACAACGAGCCCTTGCCGGACGGGAAGAGCATCAAAAAAGAGGACCTGCAGACCATGGTCCGGGACTACTACAGGCTGCGGGGCTGGGATGAGCAGGGAGTACCCCGGGACTAGATGCGCCTGCAAAAAGTCCAGATTGCAGGCGCAGAGAACAGAAGACAGAGGCCAAAAAAAATATTTCAGCTTTGCCACAGGCAAAGCTCGTATGAACACTCAGAGGAGGAGAGCGAAAATGAGTACCAACAAGGAGCTCCTGGATCG
>JBKHIL010000021.1:0-11725 GCA_046538645.1 Desulfovermiculus sp. | reverse complement strand
TCTCTTTGCTCATAGTCCAGGTCCAACTCCAGATTTTCAATGTTTGTGACCTGTTCTCCCCGCTCTGATTTGATGCGATCAATCATTTGTCCCAGCTTGGACTTGTCCGAACTGTGGAGCATGGCCATTTCTTCATTAATAGTCTCAGAGGCAAAGAGATGGGCCAGATGGCTGTCAAAGGTCTGCATGCCGTAGGTGGAACTTTGTTTTAGGATCATGGGGAAGGTCAGCTCAGCACTCTCCCCATTTTCAACAAGTTCCCGGATGCGGATGGTATTTTTCAAAATCTCCAGGGCCGCAACCCGTCCTCCATCCACTTTGGGTACCAATCGCTGTGAAACCACATACTTAAGGCTTTGAGCCAACCTGCCTCGAATAAGCCGCTCCTCGCTGAGTTCAAACATGCCGATGATCCGGTTGATGGTTTGGGCCGCATCCGAGGTGTGCAGGGTGCCCAGGACCAAATGACCGGTTTCAGCCGCTTCCAGGGCAATGGACATGGTTTCCCTGTCCCGGATCTCACCCACCAGGATAACCTTGGGGGCCTGTCGCAGGGCGGCCCGCAGTCCAGACGCAAAGGCATCGAAGTCCCGGCCCAATTCCCGCTGGTTTATCAGCCCGGATTGGTGCGTATGGACAAACTCGACAGGATCTTCCAGGGTCAGAATGTGCACAGACCTGGACGCATTGATGGCGTCTACCAATGCAGCCAACGAGGTGGATTTTCCGCTTCCGGTCGCTCCGGTAACCAGGATCAGGCCATATGTTTCTTTGGCCATTTGGGCAAAAATTGGAGGCAGGCCCAGTGAGGACAGGCTTGGAACCGTGGTGGCCAGCTTGCGCATGACAATGGCCAGGGAACCTTGCTGAACAAAAACATTGACCCGAAATCTGGCTATGTTCCGTAATTCATAGGAGAGGTCGCAGGATCCAGCCTGAACCAGATCCCTATACAGCCTGGGATCATAGCCCAAAAGGGCGGTGGCCAGACTCTCCACCTGCCAGGGGACCAAGGGACCGGGGTCGGGCTGCAGGCTTACCCCGCGCAATTCCCCGTGTTCCTCAGCCAAAATGGGCTTGCCAACGGTCATGTGGATGTCCGAAAGTCCAGGGGCCTGCCTGAGGATCTGGCCTAAAAAATGATTCAGGTCTGAGCGCAACATGCGCCTATACCTCGGTAAAGTCATGCGGCGGCTCAGGCAGATAGTCCCGGAACTTGGACTTATTCACCGCCTTGTTGTAGGCCTGTTCCGGATCGATGACATTGGTCTTCAATAAGCCCATAATCGCGTCATCCAAGGGCTGCATCCCGTATTTGCGGCCGGTCTCAATGACTGAATTGAGTTGAAAGATCTTGTTCTCCCGGATCAGATTGCGCACTGCCGGGGTTGCGATCAGTATTTCCAGGGCTGCCACCCGGCCTTTTTTGTCCATCCGCTTAAACAGGTTTTGGGCCACCACAGCCCGCAAAGATTCGGAAAGGGCGGATCGAATCTGCCCCTGTTGATCCGCGGGGAAGACATCAATGATCCGATCGATCGTCTTGGATGCGGAGATGGTGTGCAGGGTGCCAAAGACCAGGTGTCCGGTCTCTGCAGCCTCCAGGGCCAGCTCAATGGTTTCCAGATCCCGCATTTCTCCGACCAGGATGATATCTGGATCTTCGCGCAAAGCCCCGCGCAGGGCGGACTTGAAGCTCTTGGTGTCCCGGCCGACTTCACGCTGATTGATCAGGCACCGCACTGGCTCATGCACGAACTCGATGGGATCTTCAATAGTCAGGATATGATCCCGGCGTTCCCGATTGGCATAGTCGATCAGAGCGGCCAGGGTAGTTGATTTTCCGGAACCTGTCGGGCCGGTGACCAAAACCAGCCCCTTGGGCAGGATGGCCATATTTTTTAAGATCTGAGGCAGGCCCAGGTCGTCGATGCTCAATATTGCCTGCGGTATCTCCCGAAAAACAGCGGACACTCCCCGGCGCTGTTGAAAAAAATTGACCCGGTATCTGGCCAGATTGGGAACCTCATAGGAAAAGTCAACATCTCCGCTTTCTTCGAATTCCTTGACCTTTCGCTCCGGAGTGATCTCATAGAGCATGGTTTTGAGGTCTTCATTTTCCAAGGCCTTATATTTGACTCGCTGCATTTCCCCATGCAGGCGTATGACCGGTTGAGAACCGGTCGACAGGTGCAGATCAGAGGCCCCAACCTCGTGCATCATCTTAAAAAAGGCATCAATCTGGGCCATTTATCCTCCAGAGGGTCTCGTTTCAACAACCCGGCCCCTTGGCAAAACCGAGACACTTAGGACCTGTCACAAAGTAACAATCCCATAAAGATTTCGTCCACGAATTTGCACCGAAGAGTCACGAATGAAGAAATTAATAGGGAGTTCTTGTTTCATACCAGGTTGACGAGGACATGCTTTGACTTAAGAACCGGAACCAACCGAAAGGTTATGTCGAAAGAAAGAGTACACGTAATTGGCCCCGGAAAAAAGGGTCAGCACAAGGGCAGCCATAATCAGAACCATGCCCAAAGGATTGGGGTCAAAGCCCTGCCATGGATAGTGGAGAATGAGCGGACACAAAGCCACTACCTGAATGATGGTTTTTAGCTTGCCGTACTTGTCAGCGGCGATGACTTGTCCTTGGTCTGCGGCTATAGCCCGGAGTCCGGTGACCATAATTTCCCGGCCGATAATCAAAATCACTACCCAGGCCTGGAGCCAGCCCTGGTGGACGAGCATAATCAAGACCGAGACCACCAAAAGCTTGTCAGCCAAAGGATCAAGGAATTTGCCCAGACTGGTCACCAGATTGTACCGCCTGGCCAGCAGACCGTCAAAAAGATCCGTAAGTGAAGCCAAAATAAAGATAAGCATAGCCAGCAGGCAACTGCCTTTGTTCGGAAAGTACAACAAAAGGACAATAAACGGCACCGTAAAGATCCGGGCAATAGTCAAGTTATTGGCCAGATTGAACATAGTCCCTCGGCTTTGCTGATAAGTCCTGATACAGTGAAAGCACTTTCTGCACGTAGTGTTTTGTCTCTGGAAACGGGGGAATGCCGCTGTAGTCCTGCACATGACGCGGTCCGGCATTGTAGGCGGCCAAGGCCAGCTCCAAACTGGGGAATCGATCCAGCAGCTGCCTCAGATAGCGGACTCCTCCCTGAATATTGTCCTCAATGTCAAACGACTTTTGCACTCCCATCTCCTCCTGAGTCTGGGGCATAAGCTGCATAAGACCTTCAGCCCCGGCTTTGGATCTGGCAGAGGGAATAAAGTTGGACTCCACTTCGATGATTGCCTGGACCAGATGCGGATCAACTCCATGCCTGCGGCTGCTGTTTTGAACAAACTGCAAAATGTACTCCCGGTCACTCCTTTGAGAAGACTCGTCCGGCCATGTGCAGTAAGGAGAGTACCTGTCTGAATCTGGCAAATCCGTAAAGTGCCTCACCCCTTGACTGTCTTCATATACATAGATCGTGCCTGCCTCACCCCGGCCCATACACATAAGGCTATACATCAAGGCCAAAAGCCCGATCAAGCAGTACCAGAAACTTATTGCTGACAACCAAAGGCCCCTATAAGGCTTACGAAATGGGCCGGCCCCATATCCTGCTTGAACCAACGCGTCTTCTCCCTGCGAATGCGCACAATCCTCTGTTGTCCCTTTTCTTCCAGGGGCATGACCAAGATCCCCGGGTCTGCCAATTGTTTTAAAAGGGGCTCAGGTACCCTGGGACCGCCGGCGGTGAGCAGGATGCGATCATAAGGGCCATTCTCCGGCCAGCCCAGTGTGCCGTCATCAAGCTTGAGCTTGATCTGAAAGTAGCGCAATCTGGTCAGGCGGTCCAGGGCGGCCAGGTACAGGGCCTTTATCCGCTCCACTGAGGAGACTTCAGCCCCCATTTCTGCCAGAACAGCGGCCTGGTATCCAGAACCGGTCCCGATCTCCAAAATACGGTGCCCGGGCAGGACCTTTAAAGCCTGACTCATCTTGGCCACACTTACTGGCTGGGAGATCGTCTGCCCATAGCCGATAGGCAGGGCATTTGAACTGTAGGCCTGAGACTGCAGGGCTTGATCCACGAACAAATGCCTTTGCACCCGGCCCATGGCCGAAAGGACTCGACTGTCCGCAATGCCCTGCGCCTGCAGCTGTTCGCGGACCATCGCCTGACGGCGATGCCTCATGTCTCCTGTCACCTTACCTCTCCTTCCCGCTCAGACCCTGAGCTTATACCTCTGCAGGAATCCTGGGGCAAAGCCCGCTGAGCATGCAGGATATCTCCTGACGTACCAGCTCAAGAAAGCCTGGATACGCCATGTGGACCGGCGGGGAAAGCATAAGATTGCAGTCAGTATTCTCTGCTTCCAGGCCTAAAAACACCACCTCAACATTTTGCCCCAGGACATCCGCCAGGGCCAGGGCGCGCCACAGGAGAGGTTCAGGCACCAGGTCCGGCTGGCCCATGACCTGATCCAGATTGAGCCGCATCAAGGTGCCAGGAGCTCTCCCCGTCTGCCAGGCATCAAGGACGAGCAAACCCCGCACCCCATGTAAATTCAAAGGGCTATCCCCAAGCATCATCCGGTCCACAAACATCACTTCCATCGGCCATGATTCATGATACAGATCCCGAACAGCATAAATGCCCAGCCCCTTGTCCTGCTGCACAACATTTCCCAGACCTAAAATCATGAGCTTGGCCATAGCCTTCCTCCCCAGCTTCTTGCACACCATACACAGTGATACTCAAAAAAAAGCCAAATACTACAAGTAGTTACCTTGCCACCCCCGGGTGTCAAAACCATCTCCTGCCATCGCCTACCACGCTTGGTTCCGCTGCTCCTCAAGGGCCTTTTCCTGATCCTCAAAGCTTTCAAAACCTGCGTGGCGCAAAGCATCGTAAACTGTAACCTCCCAGTCCCAATTGGCGCTGATGACCGCTTTATGCAGGCTGGAGCGCAGAGTGTGCAGCTCCTGCCTGTAAAATTCCTCTTTGACAGTGCCCAAGTGAGCCTGAATCTGCTCATGCAGCCTGGCCAGCTCACCTTCATACCAGTCCTGGATCTCCTCCGGGGTGGTGTTCTGGCGCAGGATATGCCCATACCTTTCCTGTTCCAGAATGCGTTGCAGACGCTCAAAGTGCTGCTTCTTGAGCCACTTACCCAAATCCTGGATTTGTATATTCTCCTGCTCCAGGGCTCCGATGTCCATCTTGGTCTGGGCATAGGTATCCGGGACAACCGAGGCCGAAACAATCCCGGCCACACAGACCAGACCACGGATGATTGTGCTGTTGGAAACTCCCTGTCCGCAGAAGCCAACTTTTTTGCCCAGCTTCTGTCCGGTAAATATGGTTACCAGAATGGCCCAGACTACAGCCGGATCCTCTTCGTCGTAGATATGGCGCAGGCGGGAATTATCCCGGTCCGTCCCCAGAACGAGCTGAGTCATGTCATTAGACCCGATTGAGAACCCGTCAAACTCCTGAATGAACTCCTTGGCCAGAATGGCATTGCTGGGAATTTCGGACATCTGAATAACCTTGAGCCCGTCTTCGCCGCTGCGCAGGTTATGCACGTCAGACAGATATCTCTTCATGCTCATGGCCTCTTCCATGGTCCGCACAAAGGGAAGCATAATGGACAGGTTCTTGCCTCCAAATGCTCCCCGGGCCAGTTTAAAGGCCTCTATCTCCCAATCGTGCAAATCTCTGGACACCCCCCTGTATCCCAGCATGGGGTTATCTTCAAAATCCTCATAAAGCATTCCGCCGATGAGATTTCTGTATTCATTGCTCTTATAGTCCGTGGTCCGGTAGATGATCTCCCGTCCGGAAAAAGCCATGGCAAACAAGGCCAACCCCTGAGCCAGACTTTGAATATACAGCTCCTTCCCTGTCCGGTAGCCCTTGATCTTGATCATGTGCCGAATCTTGTCCTCAAGATTGGTCACATCGTCCATGGCCCGGCTCAAACCAACCTTTTGGGCCACATCTTTGCGCATCTTCTGTATCCGGTCCAAAACCTGCCGCACTTCGGGGTGATCCTGAATCCGTCCCACATGGCTGTCGATCCGTTCTTGAATTTCCTGACGTCTCTGCCGCCCTTCCGGGGTTCTCGTGCTCAGCTGAGACAACTCATCGGCATAGCCCATGATCTGGCTGATATGTTCGCCCAAATCTGTTGAGGTCTTTATGATGTCCAGACGCTGTGTAGCCCGCTCCAGATAATCGTCAAGCTTGTAGTCCAGCTCCCGTATCTTACGCTGCAGGGCCAGGACCTCTTCGGTCCCCCGGGCACTGGCCTTTTCGCTGAGCATCTCGATTTCTTCGCTCAAACCGGTTAATATGCCCACATACTTGCGCAGATTGAGATCAAAAGTCAAAATTCCAAAGTCCAGCTGCTCTTTAATAATCTTGGTCAGCTGATTTTCCAGGGCCTGCACCTTTTCCTGGATTGCCTGCTGCAAAATACCCCGGTCAAACGCATCCAGGGCCTGAGGATGAACTCCGATATTGCTGAGCATGAACTCCGCCCTGAGCAATCCCACTTCAAAATCCGGTGAATTTCGCAATCGGGATAAAAACAGGGCCTGACCCACATCAGCCAGGATGATACCCACCTTTGTCTTGGTCGCCGGCAGGCTGGTGATGTCCACTTCTCCACCCACTTCAATCAGGGGCTGCAGCCCGCGGTACACCTGGCCCCTGGAACCGTCGACAGTCACCTCCTGTCCGTCCAGGGCCCGAAGCAGTTCCACCCGGTTGATGCCAATCACGGAAGGGATGCCCAGCTCCCGGGAGGTTATGGCCGCGTGGCTGGTATCCCCGCCGGCACTGGCCAGCACTGCCGAAGCAATGCGCATTCCGGGGACCATATCCGGATCGGTTCGCTCCGCAGCCAGGATATCTCCCTTGTTGATCTTGTTCAGCTCCAGAGCTGAGCGCAAAAAACGAACCCGGCCCCGCCCGGCCCCTCTGGAAGCGCCGTTCCCTTCCAGGACCACTTCGGCCTGGGGCAGAACCTGGGGATCCACCTCCAGGCGCCGCATATAAATGACGTTCGGATTCTTCTCAAACTCGGTGTTCCATCTGGTCTCCGGCCGGGCCTGTACGAACCATAGTCTGTCCCACTCATCAATACAAAACTCTGTATCAATGATCATTCCCCCATAAGCCCGGCTGATGCTGCGCACCCCTTTGGCCACATCTTCGGCTTGGGCCAGGGAAAGGGACCACCTGTACACTTCCTCCTCGGGGATGCTTTCCACTCTCGTCCCGCTGTGGTCTGGATCAAAGATGATTTTCTTGTCTTTGCAGCCCATCTGGCGGATAACAACTTCTGAGCCGTCATCGCGCTGGAAGACATAAAACTTGTCCGGGGTAACCATGCCGGAGACCACGGCCTCACCCAATCCATAGCTGGCATCCATTGATACCAGATCGTTTTTTTCCGTGCCCCGACAGCCGGTGGCTGTATCCGCACTAAAGGCGGTCCCGGAAATGACCGGATCGATCATGCGCATGATGCATACAGACAAGGATGTATTTTCAATTGACCATTCCTTTTTGGCCTCCTCAGCGATGCTGACATCCGCTGTCTTTTCCGCCTGGGCCACTGCATCCAAAATGGCCTCCCGGCGATAGGTCATTGAGCGCAAGTTATAGGCCGAAGCGCAATCCCACTGATAGGCAACCACACAGTCCGCCTCTGAGGTAATATTCAAATATGTGTCCTGCAGACCGGCAAAGGCCTTTTTCCGGCTGTCTTCCCCGGCAGCTGAAGAGCGCACAGCCACCGGCACATTGTCCAGTCCGGCTTCCTTGCAAATATCCCGGTATGCCTGAGCCACAGCCGTCTTGACCTCAGCCGGAAGATCCACGGACAAAATCGCTACCTGCACCAGGACCGAACGTTTTCTGAGTTGATCAATACCTTCCGGCGATACAGCAAAGCCCTCAACCACATTATTGATGAACTGGCGCAAACGGATGAGCTGCTCCCCCTCGGAGCGGGCCTGTGATTCCCGGACTCGACCCGCGGTCTGCCGTACAAAAGTCTTTAAGAACTCCGGATCACTGTTTACTTCGGTTCCGCTCCAATCCACTTTCTTGTATTCCTGATCCACTACAGATCGAATAACCGCAGCATTGACCTTGGTCTCATCCAGGAGACGATGAAAACCCTTGGCAGATATGGCCCTGAATTGTGGAGCCCGAATATTTTCCAGTTCACTGATAATGGCCGTATTGTAATTTTTCCCGCCTACCAGAAGTTCGGCATTCTCTCCCATGTGCACAATATCTGCACCAGAAAGCAGAAGTTTGTTCAATGTTTTGGCCTCCATATCCGTTCCCTGCTCCGGGGAAGGGGATTTTTGCTCAGCAGCTTTGGATTTGGTCTCTTTTTTTGCCGCCATGTGCTCACTCCTTATGGATTATTGGCCCAGACAATTTGCAGAACAACGCCATGATACGAGTTGAATACACATATGAAGATACATACGCACGCCTTGTTGTGCGGAAAACATTGCCGGGATGCATATCATTATCTTCTATTCCCTGAGCTTCAATGCCTGCATCTCCTGTTCGAGAAACTCCAGTTCATGAAAAATGGATTCCGCCCGCTCTTGCAGGTCTTGGTATTGTTTGTTTAGCTCCCCGAGATACTCACTCCGGGCATACGTCTCTGGATCTGCAAGCAGGTTTTCCACCTCCATTTGTTTTGTAAGAACCTGCTCCAGCTCCTGATCAAGACTGGAATATCTTTTCTTCTTGGGCTGGAGAAGTCTGAACCGTTCATTTCTCTCCTTGGCCTCGGCTCGTTTTTTTTCTTTTGCTTCCTCTTTAGAGCGGGCAACGGCAGGCGAAAGTCCGGTCTTCTGGCCTTCGTTGCCCTGCAGCAGGGCCTCGTACTCGGCATAGCCTCCGGGCAGCTCCTGCAGCCCCTGTTCAGAAAGCATCCATATCTGGTCCGGGACTTGGGACAAAAGATGCCGGTCATGAGCCACCAGGCACAGCGTGCCTGGAAAGTGCTGCAGGGCGAGGACAAGGGCTTCCCGGCTTTCCAGGTCCAGATGGTTGGTCGGTTCATCCAGGAAGAGACAGTTGGCTCGGGCCAAAAACAGGGAGGCCAGCAGGAGCCGGTTTTTCTCCCCACCGCTGAGTTCGTGCACCGGACGCTCCCACATGGATTCATCCAGGAGAAAGAGCCCGAGAACCGAGCGCAGCTCTTCTTCTTTGGTCCCGGAATCAGCCAGCCGCCGGATCTCGGACAGCACAGTCCTTTCCAGATGAAGCGTATCACGAATGTGCTGGGTGAAAAACCCCAGGCGGACATTGGTTCCAAACTGCACAGTTCCCTGCATTGGTTGCAATTTTTTGGCCATGATCTTGAGCAAGGTGGACTTGCCGCACCCGTTCGGGCCGACCAAGGCCACTTTTTGTCCCCGATAGAGGTGAAAATTCAGAGCCGGCCACAGGGTTTGCTGTCCTGGATAGGCAAAAACCATATCCACGACCTTGAAAACGGTATGATTGCTGCGGGGAGGATCGGGCCAGGAAAAGTTTAAAAGCTTTCGGGGAGAGGCCGGAGCCACGGCGTCTTTCTGGGCTTGCAAGTGTTGTACCTGACGCAGCCTGGACTGGGCTTGTCTGGCCTTATCCGCCTTGTACCGGAACCGATCAACATACCGCTGGCGATGACAAATAGCCTGCTCCAGCTTATCTGCCTGGCGCCGGCGCTGCTCTTGCTGGGCGTCATCCCAGGCCAGGTATTGACTGAAGGTGCCGGGGCGGAAAACCGCTTTGCCCCGATCCAGAGCCAGTACCTTGTTCCCAACCCGGTCCAGGAAAAAGCGGTCATGGGCCACAAAAACCACGATACCCTCAAACTTGATCAGAAAGTTTTCCAGCCAGAAGACTGCCTCCAGATCCAAATGATTGGTCGGTTCATCCAGGAGCAGAACATCGGTTCCCTGCACCAGGAGTCTGGCCAGCTTGGCTCTTTCCTGCCAGCCGCCGCTTAATTCACACAGAGGAGCCGACCACTGGGCAACGGGAAATCCGAGTCCGGTGAGCACTGACTCGATGCGGTGCTCTGGATTGTACCCGTAGGTGTGTTCGAGTTCGGTCTGCTCACGGGTCAATTGCTTCAGGCTCCCTTCCTCACCCACCTTTTCCCAGCGCTGCCACAAATCCTGCCAGGAGGGAATACCTTCCCCGACCCAGGGAAAGAGAGGAGTCTGAATCTCTGAGGTATCTAATTCCTGCCAGGCATAACCCAGTCCGGCTCCAGACGGGCTGATCTGAACACTGCCTTCATCCGGAGCCACCAGGCCGGCAATAATATTTAAAAGAGTGCTCTTTCCGCTTCCATTTGCTCCAACCAATGCCGCCCGATGGCCGGGAGCCAGCTCCATGTTCACATTGCGGAAAAGATCGGTTCCGGCATACCCTTTACTTACGTCTTGCAGCTGAACTCGCATTCACCTCACCCGACGCTCACCTGTTCAGCGACCAAAGAGCCCATTTGAGCGCAGCCGACAACCGTCTCCTGACTGAAAGCCAGATCTTGGGTACGATATCCTTGATCAAGCACTCTATTCACTGCGTTCTCAATAGCCTGGGCCTCTTTCTCCAGTCCAAGTCCGTATTTGCAAAGCATGGCTGCGGATAAAATGGTGGCCAGGGGATTGGCCACGTCTTGCCCGGCCAGATCCGGTGCCGACCCGTGCACCGGCTCAAAAAGGCCGGGACGGGTGTCTCCCAGGGAAGCCGATGGGAGCAGGCCGATGGACCCGGTAATAATGGCCGCCTCATCGGACAAAATGTCTCCAAACATGTTTCCAGTCACAATGACATCAAACTGTGCAGGATCCCGGACCAGCTGCATGGCTGCATTGTCCACATACATATGCGAAAGTTCAACCTGGGGATACTCTGACTCCAGCTCGATCATCACTTCCCGCCACAGCCTGGACACATCCAGGACATTGGCCTTGTCCACTGAGCACAATTTTCCCTTTCTTTGAGCCGCGATCTCAAATCCCATCCGCCCGATACGCCGGATTTCCTCTTCTGAGTAGACCATGCTGTTGATCCCTATCCGCTGACCCTCGTGGGTTCTCACCCCTTTGGGCCGGCCGAAATAGATCCCCCCGGTCAATTCCCGGAGGACCAGGAGATCAATCCCCTGACGCACAATATCTGGACGCAGATAAGAGGAGTGGGCCAGTTCAGGATAGATGACCGCAGGACGGAGATTGGCAAACAAATCCAATGTCTTTCTCAGCCCTAGAAGTCCCTGCTCAGGACGCAGGGAGTGCTCCACCTTGTCCCATTTCGGACCGCCGACTGCCCCGAGGAGGATGGCATCTGCTCCCTTACAGGCATCAATGGTCTCCTGAGGCAGAGGATGACCGTGAGTGTCCAGGGCTGTTCCACCGATCATAGACTCTGAAAATGTAAAGCTATGGTTAAATCTTTGACCCACAGTGTTGAGTATTTTCACCGCCTGGGCAGTAATGTCCGGTCCGATCCCGTCTCCAGGCAATACGCATATTGTAGAGTTCATGCCGGTTTCCTTATAGGTTCTGGTGGTCACAATTCAGCGCCGCCGCTGGCAAATCTGAACTTATTTTTTGCCCCCAAGCGGTCAAAAGAAGAAAAATTTTGTCATCCCCGCCTTCTTCCACGGGCCAGAC
>JBKHIL010000133.1:0-5231 GCA_046538645.1 Desulfovermiculus sp. | reverse complement strand
AAATTCAGGCCTGCAATACCGCCCGCCAGGCCCTGGATATCATTCGGACCACACCTGATTCCCGGCCGGTCATCCGTGCGGTGGCCGACAGGGCCTTGTCCAGCCTGCAGGACTTTGCCGGCCGGACCCGGGGCCTTGATCTGGCTGTTTTCGACGACCAGGGAGAGCTGGTGATTGAGTTGTCACCAGAGATTTCAGAATCATGATCCCAGCCACCCTCAAATATCATGGTATCTCAAGGTATTGCGAGCAAAGACAAGCTTTGCCCCAACAAGATCAACCACGCCTGGTGAAGCATTTGTAGGGGCAGACCTTGTGTCTGCCCGAGTGGAAGAGGGCGAATGATTGTTCGCCCCTTGTCAAAGTAATCCAACTCGTCAGTTTCTTCTCTGATCAAACTGGGGGGCTTCTTGCTGATAACAAATAACTGATAACAGATAACAAGCCTGCCAGAGGCGGCGCTCGTATGAAACAAGATTTTACACCCCAGATGGCCTGCCCTTGAGGGCAAGGGCGGCCTACTGGTGAGCCGGCTTTTGCGTAGGGCGGGCTTGACCCCAAGCCCTGCCTTTTGAAACTGTTTCTTCAGTTTTTATTTGCACTAAAACCAAGCCAACAGGGCAAAAAGATACCACGAGAACACATGCCCATACACGTCATCGGACTCGGAATCGATATTTGGGATCAGCCCGCTTCAGTCCACGAGCTCCTGGCCTCCTGCACCCTCATGGTCGGAGGAGATCGTATGCTTGCGGCCTGCCCGGAGTACCCGGCCCGGCAGATCCGGATCAAGGCTCCTTTGGATGGTGTCCTGGCTGAAATCCGATCATACCAGGCTCAGGGTGAACGAATCGCAGTCCTGGCTGACGGAGATCCTTTATTTTACGGCATAGGCCGCAGGCTGCTCCAGGATCTCCCTGCTCAGGACCTGCGTTTTCATCCCGGAGTCACCGCCCTGCAGACTGCAGCAGCCCGGCTGAAGATCCCCTGGGATCAGGTGCGTACCGTGTCTCTGCACGGAAGACAAGACCTCCATCCCCTGCTGCGCCTCATGTCCAGGCATGAGCTCACCGGGGTATACACTGATGCACGCTGGTCTCCGGACGCCCTGGCCCGGGCCTTAATAGACCGTGGTATTGAAAACTTTACTCTCCACGTCTGTCAGGACCTGGGACTGCCCACAGAAGACATCCAAAGCCTCCAGTGTGGGCAGGCGGCTGAAATGAATTTCTCGCCCTTAAATTTTGTGCTTTTCCAGCGCAATGCCCAGCCGGAGATCCCGCTTTGCCTCGCTACGCCTGAACACGACTTTATCCACGAGCAGGGGCTTATTACCAAGCCGGAAATCCGGTCCATTGCCCTGGGATGTCTTAATATTCAACCCTGGCACACTGTATGGGATATCGGAGCCGGTTGCGGTTCCATCGGCCTGGAAGCCTCCCTGCTGGCCCGGGAGGGCCGGGTGATCTGCGTAGAGTCCAATTCAAAACGGGCAGCGCATATCCGCAGAAACAGAACCCGAACCGGTGCCTTTGCCCTGGACATCGTGTCCGCCTCCGCCCCGGGATGTTTTCCTGATTTGCCCGATCCGGACCGGATCATTATCGGGGGGGGGATAAGCCGCAGTCCTGACCTGCTCATCCAGGCCGCCGGCCGTTTAGGCCCGGAAGGAAAGATCGTGGTCATGTGCACCCTGCTCTCTTCCTTGAACCGGGCCAGAGAGCAACTGCACCAGGCCGGGCTGGAAGCCGACGTACAGCAGATCAGCATTTCCCGCTCCCGGCCCGTGGGCTCGGACAAGCGCCTGGAACCCTTGAATCCGGTCTTTCTGGTCAGTGCTGCCGCTGGCTGACTCCCAGTGTGATCAAACATGAAACTGACAAAGACTCAGAGATACAGACATTCTTGACCCAAACGGAAAACATTCTATGCCAACACCCCAAGTCTCTTTCATCGGTGCCGGTCCGGGGGATCCGGAACTCTTAACCATCAAGGCCCAGCGCCTGATCCGGGAAGCCGATCTTCTGTTGTACGCCGGTTCCCTGGTTCCCAGGCAGATCCTGACCTGGGCCAAGGAAGAAGCTGATATCCGGGACTCTTCGGGCATGACCCTGGAGCAAACCCACACTGCGCTGGTCCAGGCCGCGGAACGTGGCCATAAGGCCGTCCGGGTGCACACCGGCGATCCTTCCCTGTACGGGGCTATCCTGGAACAAATGCGCCTGCTGCAACAGGATGGGATAACATTCGAGGTGGTTCCCGGGATCACAGCCGCCTTTGCCGCTGCAGCCAAAGCAGCCGTCTCTTTTACTGTTCCCGAGCAGACCCAGACCCTGATTTTCACCCGCATGAGCGGGCGCACCCCGGTTCCGGAACAGGAACGTTTGCGGGATTTGGCCGCGCACAAGTGCAGCCTGGCCATCTACCTCTCCGCCTCCCTGGTCCGGGACATGGTGATGGAACTGCGGGCCGGAGGGCTGCCGGGCAGCACCCCGGTATGCATAGCCACCAGCATCGGCTGGCCCGCAGAAAACCTGACATGGACCGATCTCAAGCACCTGGAATGTGAAGTTCAGCGCACCGGGCTCACCCGCCAGGCCGTATTCCTGGTCCTTCCCGGCCAGGAGGCAGGCCAGGCCGCACAATCCCGGCTGTACAGCCCGGACTTCAGCCATGGTTTTCGCTCCACCCCAGGGGACGAAAAATGAGCAAACGGGCCATATTCGCCCTCACCGCCCAGGGCGCCGGTCTGGCCAGAACCCTGGGAACCGGCTTGCAGGCCGATGTATTCCTGCCCCATGATCTGGCCCGCCCTTCAGAGACAGGCTTTATCCACTTCAAAACCACTGTAGACCTGGCCTGGAAGATCTATTCCCAGCTCGTGTTCATTGCCGCCAGCGGCATCGTGGTCCGGACCATCGCCCCTCTGCTTCAGTCCAAGGATCAGGACCCGGCGGTGGTGGTCCTGGATCATCAGGGCCGATTTGCCATCAGCCTGGTATCCGGCCATCTGGGTGGAGCCAATGCCCTGGCCCGGCAGGCGGCCGCCCTGACCCGGGGACAGGCGGTGATCACCACAGCCACAGACAGCCTGGGCCTGCCCGCAATTGATCAGCTGGCCCGGGATCTGGGTATGTTTCCTGAGCCCACCTCAGCCATAAAAAAAATCAACACTGCTCTCCTTCAGGGCGAGCCGGTCCGGATCTTTGACCCGGAGAACCGCCTGGGGTGGACGGCCGGTTTTCCCCTCGGATATGTCGCAGCTGACGCAGACAATGACTTCGGACCGCTGGTGGAAGTCAGCTGGCAGACCCGTTCGTCTTCCCGGGCCGATTTGTTCCTGCGTCCCCGCTGCCTGGTGGCTGGAATGGGCTGCAACACCCAGACCTCCAGCCAGGAGATCCTCAACCTCATCCACTCCACATTTCTCCGCCACAACTTAAGCCCCGCCAGTCTGAAGTGTGTGGTGAGTACGAGCAAAAAGGCCCAAGAGCCAGGTCTGCTCCAGGCCGCAAAACAGCTGGGGGTGGAGCTTGTCTGCATCCCCCATCATCTGCTGCAAAGCATCGAAGTCCCCAATCCATCCACCACAGTTTTCAAGCACATGGGAGTGTCCAGCATATGCGAAGCAACAGCCCTTCTGCACACCAGTCACGGCCGCCTGCTCGTTCCCAAGACCAAGAGCCAAAACGCCACTCTGGCCGTGGCCTTGCACCCTTGAGCCTGGTCGGTCTGGGACCGGGAGCCTCCGATCTTATGGCCCCCAGGGCCAGAGCAGCCCTGCACCGGGCCGAGGCCATTGTCGGCTATTCAACATACATACAGCTCCTTGACCAGGAACTGGTTAAGGGCAAAGAGATCCTCAGCACAGGCATGACCAGGGAGGTGGCCCGCTGCCGGGCCGCTCTGGACCTGGCCCTCCAGGGACGACGAACAGCCGTGGTCTGCAGCGGGGACAGCGGAATCTATGCCCTGGCCGGACTGGTCCTGGAAATGATCGAAGAAAACGGGTTGCTGGGGCGCCTGGACGTCGAAATCGTACCCGGCATTCCAGCTCTGGCTGCAGCCGCATCCAGCCTGGGCGCGCCTTTGATGCACGATTTTGCCAGCGTCAGCTTAAGTGACTTATTGACCCCATGGGAGGTGATTGAAAAGCGGGTCCGGGCCGCTGCCGAGGCCGACTTCGTCATTATCCTGTACAATCCCCGCTCCAAGACCCGGACCTGGCAGCTAAACACCGTCCGCTCCCTGATCAGCACCTGCCGGGCCGGTAATACCCCGGTGGGAGTGGTTCAAAATGCCTCCAAAAGCAATGAGAAGATCACTTTGACCACCCTGGACGGGCTTGACACAAAATCTGTAGACATGAAATGTACGGTTATTATCGGCAATTCGCAGACCAGGCGGGTGGGCAACTGGCTGCTCACACCCCGCGGGTACGCCGGCAAATACACCCTGGCAGACGAGAACGGAGGATGACATGCCCTTTGCCCAGTGTAACGATATCGACATATATTATGAAACGCACGGATCAGGCTTTCCCGTCCTGTTTATCAGCGGGCTGGGGGCCGGAACATGGGCCTGGGAACCACAGGTCCCCTTTTTCAGCCGCCGCTACCGGATGATTGTTTTCGACAACCGGGGAGCCGGACGGACGAGTACACCGCCGGGTCCTTACAGCATTGAGCAGATGGCCCTGGATACCGTTCGCTTGCTGCACAGTTTGGACATTGACAAGACCTTTGTGGTCGGATTGTCCATGGGCGGAATGATTGCCCAGGAACTGGCCCTGATCCTTCCCCACCGTATTCAGGGACTGGTCCTGGCCGCCACCCATCCCGGCGGCAATATGCGCATTTCCGGCTCTGACGAGGTGTATGAGCGGCTCATGGACAACAGCGGGCTGGGCCCGGAAGAGATTGTGGACAAGAACATCCCCATTCTCTTCAGTCCGGATAGCGTGACCAATCGGCCCAAACTCATTCAGGCCTACCGGGAGCGCCAAAAGGACATTCCCATGCAGCCGGAACACGCCTTTGCGGCCCAGCAGGCGGCCATCCAGGGCTTTGACTGCTCGGGCAGGCTGGGAAAAATCCAGACCCCCACCCTGCTCCTGGCCGGTGAGGACGATCAGCTCATTCCAGCGGACAATGCCCGGCGAATGGCTGAATACATTCCGGACAGCCGGATCAAAATACTTCCTCAAGCCGGACACCTCATTCACATGGAGC
>JBKHIL010000020.1:0-11956 GCA_046538645.1 Desulfovermiculus sp. | reverse complement strand
CCCGCCACAAACGATATTCATACTTTTTGCGCTCCTGCTCTGTTTGCGGAATGGTCCGTAATTTGGGTTGAATGATCCCGATCGAAGAACCGGATTCAGCCCAGGCGGCCTGACTCCGGCCCGGATACAGACTGCCCAAACCAGCCGCAGCCAGAGCGGCCAAGACTTCACGTCTGTGCATAGAATTCCTCATATATCTTGCCAAAATCAACAATTTTCAGTACAAACATCACCATGGAAATGGGAATATGATGAGAATATCCTCTTTTCACCTGACATGGGAAGAAGCACTTACCTCTCCAAATGCAGGAGATTTACGAGCCAGAGCGGCCTGCAGCTTTTTGTCCCAGTTGTAAATATCGTCCCGGAAATTGACCTGGCCGGCATCATTGACCCAGGCCGTCCAATACAACAAGTGCACCGGCACGGGGCGGGAGAGACTTACTACGCGGGTCTCTTTGCTTTCCAGGGCTTCCTGCAAAGCCGGCGCATCCCACTGTGGATCGGGCTCTAGCAAATTCAGGGCCAGACGCAGGGGCTGTTCCAGCCGGATACACCCGGAACTGAAGTCCCGGGAAACCCTTTCAAAAAGTGTCTTATTCGGGGTGTCGTGCAAATACACGGAAAAAGGGTTGGGAAACATGAACTTGATCCGGCCCAGGGCGTTGTCCGGTCCGGGCTCCTGGCGCAAGCGGTAGGGAAAAGACGAGATGTCCACCTCTTGCCAGTTGATGCTCTGGGGGTCTATTTCCTCCGTCCCCTTGCCCCATCCGGAAAGCAGAGTCATGGAGTTTTCTTTTAAGTATTCTGGATCTTTGACTACTTGAGGTAAAATGTCCTTGATCATGATGCTGCGTGGCACGTTCCAGGCGGGATTGAGCACCAGATACGTAATCTGATCGCTGAAGACAGGAGTGCGCCGGGCTGTTTTTCCGACAATAACCCGCTGCTCCCATTCAAGCCCCTGGGCATCCTGAAACACGAGCCTGAAGTCGGCCACATTGACCCGCACGTGCAAAGAGCCCAAATCGCGTGGGATCCATCGCCAGCGCTCCAGGTTCAAAGCTGCTTGAATCGCCCGTTCTTCAGCAGACACGTTCAGGGCAGCCAGGGTCCTGGGGCCGACGATCCCGTCCACACGCAGACCGTGCCGCTTCTGGAACCTCCGGACTGCAGTCTCAACGCGCTGAGTAAAGTGTGTACTCACGCTGGACCAGGGTCGCAGGGGCAGATCATTACTCACGGCCAGGCGCTGACTCAAGGCCAGAATCCGCTCTGATTGGTCTTTATATTCCAGGTTCTCTCCTGCAGGTACGCGCGGCCAGCCTCCGAGCCGGGCTATTTGCTTGTAATGCTCATATGCTTCTTGCAGCTTATGGTACCCGGAATGAGGGGGCAGCTGTCTTTTCAGCTCCTGGCGCAATGACCCCGAGGTAAGAGCCCGGTTCAAAGCGCCTATCAAATCCGGGGCATGGTCGTAAGCTGCCCAGACGGGATACAGGTTTTCCGGATTCACCCGGCCGGCTCGCAAGTGCCCGGCCAGAGAGAAAAAGGCGTCTGTGAGCAGGATATCCGCATCACTCACATCTCCGGGATGCGGCATGGGCCATTGCTTTTTGATTCTGGTCAACAGCATTTTCAGGACCTGGAAGTGGTACCGGCTCGGATCCATACCCTGGCCGGCAGACTCCTGAATACAATCGAGCATGATCCGGGCCGCCTCCCAGGTCCCCTGCTCCAGGCCCCAGACCGGCCGATAACTGTGCTGAACGTAAAAAGCGGGAAGAACATCACCCCCGCAAACCAGCTCTTGTCCTTGACAGGAAAATTCGCCCCTTTTCACCTGGGAACGGATTTTCCTTATAACTTGCTCTTCAAGCGAGATTTGTTGTTCCGGTATATGTACCAGAGCAACTGAATGACTTGAAATGCCAATTTGGATCCAAATCAAGGCCCACAGTACTGTAAAAACTCTCATATTTATTTTTTGCCCCAAAGCGGGCAAAAAATAAATATGCCGGAAGCAAAGCTGACCTGAGATCTCCTGGAAACTCATATAGGGAGGACGCAAATGAATGTTATTGTTCTCAATGCTGACTATACTTATTTGCACACCGTTTCCTGGCGCCGTTCGGTGAATCTCATGATCAAAGGCAAAGTAGAGGTCCTGAAGTACTCGGAAAAAGTTGTCCATGGGTTCTGCCGCACCATGCGCCTGCCTTCGATTGTTCGGCTGATCAAGTTTGTCCGCCAGGTGTATAAAAACAAGGTGCCGCTGCATCGCAAAAATATCTTTATTCGCGATGCCTTTACGTGTCAGTACTGCGGTGAGTCCTGCAGCAAAAGGCCGACTCTGGATCATATAATCCCCAAATCCAGAGGAGGGGCCATGAGCTGGTCCAACTCGGTCACCGCCTGCATGTCATGTAATCAGAAAAAAGGAAACCGTACCCCGCGGGAAGCCAACATGGCCCTTTGCAGACAGCCTTTCCGGCCTACAATCAACGAGTTCGCTCACTTGAAGATGCAGAATCTGGGTTTGGAGAGGTTGCTGTCCGACTTGATGCAGCGGATGTAGAACCGGGGTCAGTGCCCGGCACCTTGCGCTGGAAAAGGCATTCATCCCCGTTTTCCGAGCTCAAACGCTGCATGAGCAGGGTATAAAAGCGGATTTCTGTCTGCAGCACCTTACGCAAAATCCAAAGATATTCCTTGCTGGACTTGCTGACTTGAAGCCCGTACCTGACCATGAACTCATCCACCAGACCCTCTGTGTGCGGACCGTACACCTGGCAGGACAATCTGTCCTTGAGCTGCCAGATCCTGTGCTGGTACCGGTCCAGGGCCATGGCCACCTCTTCTTCAACTGTACGGCCGCTTTGTGCATTACGGCCAAAGCCCCCCTGGTTTTGTGCACTCTCCAGTTTGTCCTGCAAATACAGGTTAAGATATTCGTGGATCAAATCCCGGTCAAACGATGCGTTTTCCATGCCACCCGTCCCCATGCTTATGTCCCGGAGAATACCTGAGGGTTGGCCACAGAGTGGGTCTGGCCGCCTGTGAGCACGGCCAGGGCATTTTCAGCAGCCATCAATCCCATCCGCACCCTGGCCTGTTCCGTGGCACTGCCCATGTGCGGGGCCAGCACAACGCAGTCCAGATCCACAAGCCCCGGGTGTACAGCAGGCTCGTATTCATACACATCCAGTCCAGCCCCTGAGATGTCGCCCCGCTTCAGGGATTGTACCAGGGCCTGCTCATCCACCAGAGCCCCCCGGGCTGTATTGATCAAAATCGCCTGCGGTTTCATGGCCTCCAAAGCCCGGTCGTTTATCAGATGATGCACATGATCTGAATACGGCAGATGAAGGCTGACAATATCCGCTTCCCGGAGCAGGACGTCCAGATCCGCATGTTCGGCCCCGGGTATGGACTCCTCCGCGGCAAGAGGAGTTCGCTTGGTATACAGTATATGGAGATCAAAACCAAGGGCCCGGCGGGCTACAGCCCTCCCGATACGGCCCATTCCCACTATGCCCAGAGTCTGACCGCTCAGCTCACGGCCCAGAAACAGCAGCGGGTCCCAGCCTTGAAAGCTCCCGGCCCGGACAAACCGGTCGGCCTCAACCACCTTTCGGCTTACAGCCAGAATCAGGGCCCAGGTCAGGTCCGCGGTCGCTGCGGTCAGCACCCCCGGGGTGTTGCAGACCGGTATCCCTCTTCGGGTGGCGGCATCCAGATCAATATTGTCAAAGCCCACAGCATAGTTGGAAATAACCTTGAGGTGAGGCAAGGCATCAATGACCTCGGCATCTATGGTGTCAGTGAGCAGGCAGAGCAGGGCCTGACAGTCCCGGGCCGCGTCAATGATCTCCGCCTTGGTCAAGACCCGGTTGTGGTCATTATACTCAAGCTCAAAGTGATGCTCCAAAAACTCCATCACCTCCTGGGGCAGGCGTCTGGTCAAAAACAGGCCTGGCTTATCCGACATACGTTCCCCTCTGTTTATGCAGGATTATAGCTCAAGACGGCTCTTCCTGCGCATCAAAGACCCCTTCAGTCAGATTCGAACTCATGGCCGGGAGGCCGAAATCTTCAATAACCGCCTTCGCAGCTCTGCGGCCGGAAAAAAGGGCCCACTGCAGACTGGATACAGACCCCAGGTCTCCGGCCAGATAGAGACCCGTTCCCCCCCGGACCCCACGTCTGAAAGGATCAGGCGTGGGGGGATCTTGTACCTGTAAGGCCTTATGGATATTATAGGTATGAATATGCTTCCAGTCCCGGGCCTGGGCCCCGAACCATTCCTCGGCCTGAGTGCGCACCGCCTGGATCAATTGGTCATCATCAATCTGTTTCTGGCCTACAACAGTGGCCGAGACCAGGGCCTTGTCTTTTGGTGCATAGCCTGGGGCAACCTGGCTGGGCACGCACAGGCTGGTCACTGGCCCAGAGCCCTGGGCATTGAGCATGAGTATGGGCTCCTGAACCGGCGGCTCCTGAGCCTGAAAATAGACACAGCGCACACTTTGATATTTTCGCCCGGTATCTCTCTGCAAAAGCCTGGCCGCTTCCTGGCTGTCGCAGGCCACAACAACCGTCTTGGCAGAGATTTCCCGGCCCGAAGTCAATCTGACCTTGCCCTGCTCCACAGCCTGGACCGGGGAATTCAGCTGGACCATGTCTGGAGGGAAAGACCTGGCCAATTGCCTGGGGATGGATGCAATTCCCCTGCCGGGAAGAGCTGCTGGCCCGGAGGCAAAGGTCCGGAAGACAAACTCGAACATCCGGCTGCTCGTCTTCAGCTCAGGGTCAAAAAAAACAGCGGTAAAAAAAGGCCGGAAAAAGCGCTCCATGATCTGTTCGGAAAAGCCCTCATCACCCAAGGCCTCCAGCATGGTCTGTTCCGGCTTTTTGAACAGATCTGACAGGCTGGTGCGCAAAAGCCTTTGCCGCAGGGAGAACAGGCGCATCTTATCACCCAGGCTGCCTGCTTTGGAGAAGAGGGCTGACCAGACATGCCTTGGGGAGCGCAAAGGATCAGCAAATCGATACCACGTGTTCTGACCGCGGATCAAGGCCCCGGACTCAAATGAATGCAGATCCAGAGAATGGTAATCCAGCTGCCGTTTGGCTTCTGGATACCCGGTTTGCAGGACCTGAAAACCACGATCCAGGACAAAGCCCTCAACCTGGTCGGTCCGCAGACGCCCGCCGATATCGTCGGCAGCCTCGACAACAGACACATTAAGCCCATTGGCCAGGAGCAGCCTGGCACAGCTGAGTCCGGCCGGCCCGGCCCCAACCACTAAGACATCATGCATGCCGAGTCCTCACTTTATTCCCAGAACAGGCTGGGATTGACCTCAAACCAGGCCAGCCCGCTGGGAACGGACATGCCGGTACACGGACTCATCATTCCGGCCAGGACAAAGAAATCCATGCTGGCATGGAGATCAAACGGCCCTTCCAGGTTTTGTCCCAGCTGATGCAAGAGTCCGGCTTCAAACTTAAAGGAGCGTACATGGGACTTTGCTTTTTCAAACAACAGGGCCATATTCCCGGCATCCGCGGTTGAACACCCTGCCAGAACCTCCTGCACCGCCTTTTTTGTGTCCAGCCGGCCCGTGTCCCGGGCATGTGTGAGCAAAATTCTGACCACCCGGGGCATGAAATAGCTTTCCTCTGCCGTCAGGCGCAACCCGCAGGAATCCCACCCCTGGCTGGGCCGTATCTGCACCGGGACCAGGGCCCGCTCCTCAAAAGCGGTCAGTAAAGACTCGTTTTTATCTTCTTCCGGCAGATCAATCTCTGCATAGGACGTGCATTCCTTGTCCAGGCAAACATCAAATATCTGAGCCAGATCCGCAGCCTCGGCCCCAAAATGGTTCCTCAGGCTCTGTTCGAGCAGTTCAATCCCTGTAGACATAGTATCCCCGTTTTTATAACCAGGTCATTTATCCTGCACGCCTTTCATCTTTTTCTTAATTTTTTAGCTTACAAAAAAAGCCCCGGCCTGACAACAGCAATTCAGGCCGGGGATTATCGGATCCAACAGTTTGGCATATCCGGCAGTTCTGGTGGCAAAGGGTTCGTCTTACCAGTTCCTGGGCAGGCTGTTTATAAACGAAGCTCTTGCACTTGGCCTTTTCTTGTAGTAACATTTATAAAAATAATGCTCTAACATCCTGTTTTTTTTGAAAGCATTATTTTCATGCTTCGTTGTGCCTGCTCTTTGGCAGGCATGTGGGTATAGTGCGTATAAAGAAGACACAAACATGAAAACTATTTTACCCGCTTTGGGGCAAAAATTATTTCAGATTTGCCGCAGACAAAGCTAAACGAGGAAAACGTATGGCCAACCCAGAAGACATGTACCGCTGTCAGACCGTAAACTGCGGATATATCTACGACCCGGACCGCGGGGACCGCAAGGGCAAGATCACTAAGGGAACCCGTTTTGAAGAGCTGCCGGACACCTGGCGTTGCCCGGTCTGCGGGGCCTCAACCAAGATGTTTGAGTGCATGGGCACCAAAAGGGAGTAATCTTTCTTAAAAAAAAGGGGATAAAGGGTTGACAAATTGTTTCCCTTCTTTTAGTGTCACGTTTATGCTTTTCGTTACACGGAAAGCATAAAGCCTCTTTTTGCGTATCCTGAATTGTGACGCCCAACTCAGATTACGCACCTATCCACTCCTCCGAAAGCTTAAGCGGGGACATGCTCCTCCCTGTTCCCGCTTAGGGCTTTTGGACCGCATCCCGTATCCGATACCTCCACCTGTTTGGACCTGCGAACAAAAGCACCCTGAAACCCTGCATCCAATGCATTGACAATGAAACATGGTTTTCCGTATTGTGAAGCGATGAATTCTAATGGTCAAACCATTAAACATCGGGCAAAGAGCTGCGTGCCTGGCAGGGTCTTCAGGGGCCCTTTATCTCAACCTCCCTATGTTCATTCTGAACAGCAGGGACATTTCTAGAGGAGTCGAGAATGGCTGTGTTCAACCAGACAGAAATTGCATCCATGTCCTATGAGAAGCCGCAAATCAACTGCGGTTATGCGGGCCAGACCCTGAAGGTCGATGTGGGCTCTGCCGCCTTTGAAATCAAGCCGGTCACCCAGGACATGAAGGACACATTCACCGGCGGCAAGGGTTTTGATCTCTGGCTGCTGTGGAATGCTGTGCATGGAAGCACCAAATGGAATGATCCGGAAAACGCGATCTGCATTTCTTCAGGACCCATGGGCGGCACTCCGATTTACCCCGGGTCAGGCAAGAGCATCGTGACCTCCATCTCCCCCTCCACCGGATCGGTCATTGATTCCAATGTGGGTGGCTACTTCGGCCCATACCTCAAGTTTTCCGGATTCGACGCCCTGGAAATCTGCGGAAAGACAGATGGAGACACTGTCCTGTTCATCGATGGGGTAAACGGAAGCATTCAGCTGCTGCGCATGGACGGGCTGCCTGAGGAGAGCTATGCTCTCTCTGAAGCCCTGACCGAGCACTTTGGCGGCAACGACCGCAAGAAGGTTTCGGTGGTCTCAGCCGGTCCAGGAGCCAGACACACCAATTTCGGGTGTCTGAATTTTTCCTATTACGACCGCAAGCGCCAAACGACCCGGAACAAGCAGGCCGGCCGCGGGGGGATCGGGACCGTGTTTGAAGACAAGGGCCTCAAGGCCCTGGTGGTCACATGCACGTCTTTTTCCGTGGATACCAACAATCCAGCGGACAAGGACGCCCTGAAAACCTGCGCCAAGGCCCACACCCGGAACATCGTTGAGCTCGATCCCAAGCAGAATCAGATGGCCAAAGGGGGGACCACTTTTCTGACCATGATCATGAATGATCATGACCTGCTGCCCACCCATAACTTCCGATACGGCCAGCATCCCCAGGCCAAGAATCTGGGCGCTGATGTGTTCAGGCGGCTGTTTGATCCCGGATTCGACGGCTGCTGGTACGGTTGCACCGTGGCCTGCGCTCACGGGGTGAAGGGCTTTGTGCCCACTACAGGCCCCTACCGGGGCCAGCAGGTATTTGTGGACGGCCCGGAGTATGAAACCATTGCCGGAGTAGGCTCCAACCTGGGGATTTTTGATCCCTTTACCGTCCTGGAACTGAATTTTTATTGCGACGCCTATGGTATTGATACCATTTCCTTTGGCACGGCCACAGCCTTTGCCATGGACTGTTTTGATTCCAAAATCATTGGCCCGGAGCAGACCGGAGGCCTGGACCTGTCCTTTGGCAATCGCTTTTCCGCCTTGACCCTGCTGCATCAGATGGCGGCCGGCGAGGGCTTTGGCCTGGTGGTGGGCAAAGGCGTGCGGTATATGAAAGAGCTCTTTGTCCATGAGTTTGGCGCTGATGCCGATGTGTTGCAGGATATCGGCATGGAGAGCAAGGGCCTGGAGTTTTCCGAATACATGACCAAGGAATCCCTGGCTCAGCAGGGCGGGTACGGCCTGGCCCTGAAAGGCCCTCAGCACGACGAGGCCTGGCTCATCTTTTTGGACATGGTCCACAATCTGATGCCCACCTTTGAGCAAAAATCCGAAAACCTGCACTGGTTTCCCATGATCAGGACCTGGTTCGGGCTCTGCGGCCTGTGCAAGCTGCCCTGGAACGACATCGTCCCGGCCGACAACCATGAGACCGAGGAACCGGCCAAGGTTATGGGGCACATGAAACTCTATGCGCAGTACTTCTCCTCAGTCACCGGCAAGAAGGTCACTCCGGACGATCTGGTGTTCATGAGTGAGAAGGTGTATAATTTTCAGCGCCTGTTCAACCTGAAGATGGGATTCGGCCGCAGATCCCAGGATCAGATCCCCTACCGGGCCATGGGGCCGGTAACGGTCCTGGAGTACGAATCCCGCCAGGAGCGCTATGATAAGGAACTCACCGAAAAATACGGGCTGGATGTGAGTGGACTGGGCACCGAAGCCAAGCTGGTCGCTCTGCGGGAGAGGCGCGAAGAGCAGTATGAAAAACTGACCGATGCTGTGTATGCCCGGCGGGGATGGACTTCTGACGGCATCCCCACCCTGGCCACGGCCAAACGGCTGGGCATTGACTATCCCGATGTGGTCGAACTGCTGGCTGCGCACGGAGTCAGGGAATGATCACAGTGGACGACCAGGAGGTCCAATGGTTTGAGGGCATGACCGTGACCGATCTGCTGGAGCTGATCGGTCGCGACGCTCCCTGCGCAGTGGTCCGGATCAATGAAACCCATGTTTCCGGGCCCACTTTTGATGAAACCCTGGTCCCGGATGGGGCTGAAGTCTACTTGATCCCCATGATCTCAGGGGGATAGGCGATAGACAATCTTAAAAGCCGCCCAAAAAATATGCACCCGAAAGACAGGAAACCCATGCCCCTGGAAAAAAAACACTCATATCACCTGGTTCATATTCCCGAGCTGGCTGTTCAAATACAGGCCAATTCCAGTGTGGAAAACCATCCCTCCGGCCGGGCATTGTCTGTGCTGACCGAAGAAAAGGCCAGAGCTCTGAGCATGGACTTTGAATGTTCAATGCGACAGGTCTCTCTCCAGGCCATGGAGCAGGACATCATTCTCAAGCGCTACCTGCGCAATCTGGAATCCCTGGATATCGCCGAGCAGCTTGAACTGGCCCGGAATACAGTTGCGGTCATCGGAGCCGGAGGGCTGGGAGGGCAGGTCATCCTCACCCTGGCCAGGCTGGGGATCGGAGAACTCCATGTTATTGACCCGGACGTCTTTGACGAGACCAACCTCAACCGTCAGGTCCTGTGCACTGTGCACACCCTGGGCCTGTCCAAGGCCCGGACAGCTGCTGAGGCGGTCAAAAGCATCAATCCCAGCGTTGAGGTCAAAGCTCATACACAGCGTTTTTGCCGGGAGAATGGCCGCCACCTCCTGTCCGGAGTACAGGTGGCTGTGGACTGCCTGGACTCGGTGCAAGACCGTTTTGTCCTCCAAGACTGGGCCAAAGATCTGGGTATTCCCCTGGTGCATGCTGCAATTGACGGATTTCTGGCTCAGGTGATGACCATATATCCCCGGGATCCTGGTCTGGAGGAACTCTATAGCCGAAAACAAAAAGAACGTCCCTCCCCGGCTGGCAATCCGGTCTTTGCCCCGGGCGTGGCCGCCCTGTTTCAGGCCATGGAGGTGCTGAAAGTCATCCTCGGCCGGGGCAGCCTCATTCACAAGAGCTTTCTTTTTATGGATCTGGAAGCAAACAGGCTGGACCATGTACCTCTCAATGGTCGGGAGGCATGATGTTCAATCACCGTGACCAGTGCTTACAAACCCATTTAGGAGGTATGTTATGAATTGGCGACCCGTTGTCCCTACTGCGGTCAATGAGCCGGTGCATCAATATGCACCAGGATCAGAGGAAAAGGCCCGGCTCAAGGCAAAACTCTTGGAGCTGAGCAGTCAGGAACTGGAAATCCCCGTGATTATCGGGGGCAGGGAGATCTATACCGGGCAGACGGCCAGATCGGTCATGCCCCACAACCACGGCCACACCCTGGCCACCTATCATATGGCCGGGGAAAAAGAGATCCGGGCTGCCATCCAGGCCGCACTTAAGGCCAGGCAGGAATGGGCCAGCACCCCCTGGGAGACCCGGGTGGCGGTCATGAAAAAGGCCGCCTACCTGATCAGCACCCGGTATCGGGAGCGAATGAATGCCGCGGCCATGCTGGGGATAGGCAAAAACGCCTATCAGGCTGAGATTGAAGCCGTCTGCGAATTGTGCGATTTTCTGAACTTCAACTCCCAGTTCCTGTACCAGCTCTATGCCGAACAGCCGCCCTACTCCCCGTACGGGACCTGGAACTGCCTGGAGCACCGTCCCTTAGAGGGCTTTGTCTTTGCCGCCACCCCGTTTAACTTCGTGGCCATTGCCGGGAACCTGCCCACCTCTCCGGCCCTGATGGGCAATGTGGTCCTGTGGAAGCCGGCCTCTTCAGCCGTGTACCCGGCCTATCATCTCTTTCAGATCCTGCAGGAAGCCGGACTCCCGGACGGAGTGATCAACTTTATCCCCGGCCGGGGCTCTGTGGTCGGGCCCTTGGTCATGTCTGATCCCAACCTGGCCGGAGTGCATTTCACCGGATCCACCCCGGCCTTTCAGGACATGTGGCGGACCATCGGCACAAATATCCAGAACTACCGCTCTTATCCGCGCATTGTGGGCGAAACCGGAGGCAAGGACTTTATCGTCCTTCATCAGTCCGCGGATGTGGACGCCGCAGTGGCCGCCACTGTCCGGGGGGCCTTTGAGTATCAGGGCCAGAAATGCTCGGCAGCCTCCAGGGTGTACGTTCCCAAGGGGCTGTATCAGGAATATAAGGATAAGCTTGTGGCCGAGGTTGAGACCCTGAAGATGGGTGATGTGCAGGACTTCACCAACTTTGTGAACGCAGTGATCGACAAGGCGGCTTTTGACAAGATCAAGGGTTATCTGGACTTTGCCAGGGAGTCTCCTCAGGCCGCCATCCTCAGCGGCGGTGAAGCAGATGATTCAGTGGGCTATTTTATTCAGCCCACGGTCATTGAAACCGATGATCCCTCTTTTAAGACCATGCAGGAAGAGATCTTCGGACCTGTGGTCACCCTGTATGCCTATGAGGACGGGGATTATGAAAAGGCCCTGCACCTGTGCGATGAGACCAGCCCGTACGCCCTGACCGGGGCGGTCTTTGCCCGGGATCGCCAGGCCATTGCCCTGGCCTCGGACATCCTGTGCCAGGCAGCCGGGAATTTCTATATCAACGACAAGCCGACCGGATCCATCGTCGGACAGCAGCCTTTTGGCGGGGCCCGGGCCTCGGGGACCAACGACAAGGCCGGGTCTGTTTTCAACCTCATGCGCTGGGTTTCCCAGCGGGCGATCAAGGAGAACTTCGACCCGCCCAGGGATTACCGCTATCCGTTCCTGGATGA
>JBKHIL010000132.1:0-5345 GCA_046538645.1 Desulfovermiculus sp. | reverse complement strand
CAGGAGCTGCCAGAGCTGAAAATCCGCGGAGAATGGGACAGCCTTCTGCAGCGAAACGGCCTGGAAATTCTGGAAAAAGAGGTTTTGCCTTCCTATCTGTTCCGCAGTCACTGGTCCAGGGCAAGCACCAAGAGGCTCCTGGAGGTCAACGTTAAAGACCGGATCCCTATTCCATCGGCCCAGGATCATCACTGGCTGCTCATCATCCAGGCCCTTTTTGCTGATGGAGATCCAGAGAACCATCTCGTAGCTCTGTCCTACCAGGAATGCCAGATTGAATCCCCCCCGGACGGCATTTTCGAGCACTCTGTCATGGCTCATCTGCATTCTCCCCAGAGCACGGGAATTCTATATGATGGCCTGTACAATCCCCAGCTGCAACAGGCCCTGCTGGAACAACTGCAACAGAGGCAAACTGTCCTGGGAGTCAGTGGCAGGCTGCGCTTTTTCCCCACTCAGGACCTGTTTCAGATTTGGTCTCCCTCTTCAGAAGTAAACGTCTCCCAGGTTTTGTCTGAAAAGCACAAAAACTTGTTTATCCTCTATGATGGCCGCCTGTGCCTCAAGCTCTATCGCAGCCTGGAAGAAGGACCTAATCCGGGCGTGGAAATGCTGACCTTCCTGGGCCATAATGGAACTCTGGCCAATGTGCCGACCCTGGCCGGGGAACTCGTGTATCAGAGTCCTCCCGGCGAGCAGATCAGCCTGGGCATTTTCCGGGACTTCATCCCCAATCAGGGACAGGGAGATGCCTGGAAGCTGACCCGGGACACCCTGCACCGCTTTTTTGAGAACGTGCTCACGACCCGTCCCTCCCTGGATGAGGCTGCTCATCTGCCGCCCTCTGTGTTTGATATCAACCACGAAACCATCCCGGCCCAACTGCAGGAATGTATCGGCGGGCCCTATCTGGACCTCATGGCCCAACTGGGCACCACGACCGGCAACCTGCATAACAGGCTGGCTCGACCAAAAGAATATCCTGGCTTTCAGCCCGAGCCCTTCTCAACCCTGTACCAGCGCTCTGAATACCAGGCCATACGCACCCTCATCCGCCGCACCCTGCACACTTTGCGACGGAGATATCACCTCATTCCCCCGGATTGTATCCATCTGGCCGAGTTTGTTTTGGAGTCAGAACAAGACCTGATTACCTTTGCCCAAAACATCACCCAGAGGAAAATCAGAGCCCAAAAGATCCGGATTCACGGCAACTATAATCTGACCCATGTCCTGTTTACCGGCAACAACTTTGCAGTCCTCAATTTTGAGGGCGATCCCTCCAAGCCTCTCAGTCAGCGCCGGCTCAAGCGATCAAGCCTCATGGACGTGGCCACAATGATCGGCTCTTTCTTTTACGCGGCTAACAGCGGACTGCAGGCCTTTGCCCGCCTGCATCCTGAAGAGAGCGCCCAGCTCAGACTCTGGATTGACCCCTGGCACAAGGTCCTCAGCGGAATCTTTCTCAATGCCTATCTCCAGGAGGTTGGCCATCAGGCCTTTGTTCCCCAGGAGCGAATCCAGGTCCAGACCCTGCTCAATCATTATCTTTTGGAACAAGCTTTCCAGGACATATTATACCGGCTCAACACGCACCCCGAAGGCCTGTATATCCCCTTGCAGGGACTGCAAAATATTATGGCCTGGCAATAAAAATTTTTCAGGATTGGGCTGCCCAATCCTGAAAAATTTGTACGTGGCGTTTTATGCCTCTCCATCAAAAAAACAGGTTTCAGCGCAATCAAGGAATACGCTCAAACCCTATACAACACATGAGGTCTTCAATATGTCTGAAACTGTATATACCGACATCAGCCGCTTTTCCGAATTAGACATCTACCTGTTCAAGAAAGGGAGCCACTACCGGTTGTTCGACAAATTTGGCTCCCATCCAATGCACAGGGAGGGCAAGTCCGGCACCTACTTTGCGGTGTGGGCTCCCAATGCCCGGGAGGTCTCGGTCATCGGAGACTTCAACGCCTGGAACACCTCGCAGCACCCCCTGTCCTGCCGAGCTGACAGCTCCGGCATTTGGGAAGGATTTTTGCCCAGGGTGGAGCCAGGAACCGTGTATAAATATCATGTAGTTTCCGCTGCCACCGAGTATCGCATGGACAAAGCTGATCCTTTTGCCCGTCTTTGGGAGGTCCCGCCCAATACCGGAACCAAAGTATGGAACCCCCAATACGCCTGGCAGGACCAGGACTGGATGGCCAGGCGTAAAAAGCACAATACCTTGAACGCCCCCATGTCCATATACGAGGTCCACCTGGGCTCCTGGGCCCGCCGTCCGGACGGATCATTTCTGACTTACCGGGAAATGGCCGAGAGCCTGGGCCGCTACGTGCAGGACATGGGGTTCACCCATGTAGAGTTTATGCCGGTCATGGAACACCCTTTTTACGGCTCCTGGGGCTATCAATGCCTGGGTTTTTTCGCTCCCACTGCCAGATACGGTACACCAGAGGAGTTCATGGCCCTGATTGACTTTTTGCACAACCTGGATATCGGGGTTATCCTGGATTGGGTCCCTTCCCACTTTCCCAACGACGGCAATGGGCTGGCCTATTTCGACGGCACCCATCTCTATGAACACGCCGACCCCAGACAGGGATTTCATCCGGAATGGAAAAGCTCTATCTTCAATTACAGCCGGAATGAAGTCCGTTCTTTTCTCATTTCCAGTGCTCTGTACTGGTTGGAGGCTTTTCATGCCGACGGACTGCGGGTGGATGCTGTGGCCTCCATGCTCTATCTCGACTATGGCCGGGAAGACGGGGAATGGATTCCCAACGAATACGGAGGCCGGGAAAATATTGCCGCCATCGATTTCATCCGCACCCTGAATCAACAAGTGTACACCACTTTTCCGGATGTTCAGGTTATTGCCGAAGAATCCACGGCCTGGCCCATGGTCACCCGCCCTCCGTATGCCGGGGGATTGGGCTTTGGTCTGAAGTGGAACATGGGCTGGATGCACGATTCCCTTGAATACATGGCCTTGGATCCCATTCACCGCCGCTATCATCACGACAAACTGACTTTCGCCATCTGGTACGCCTTTACCGAGAACTTTCTTTTACCTCTGTCCCACGACGAAGTGGTTTATGGAAAGGGATCTTTACTGCACAAGATGCCTGGAGACCAGTGGCAGCAGTTTGCCAATCTCCGTCTTTTATTCGGTTATATGTACACCTTTCCAGGTAAAAAGCTCCTCTTCATGGGCGGTGAATTTGGCCAATGGCAAGAGTGGTACCATGAAGAATCCCTGCATTGGGAACTTTTGGAGCACGAACCCCATCATCAGCTGCTCTCCTGGCTGCGGGATCTGAACCATCTGTATCGCCGCGAACCCGGTCTGTACTCCCTGGATCTCGAATCTGCGGGATTTGAATGGGTGGATTGCTCGGATTGGGAAAACTCAATCATCAGTTATCTGCGTCAGGATCCATCTCAGCAGGACCGGTTTCTTGTGGCCTGCAACTTCACTCCGGTTCCCAGAAAGGACTACAGAGTGGGAGTTCCGGCTTCAGGCATTTGGGACGAGATATTAAACAGCGACGGGCTGGAATACGGAGGCAGCGGGCAGGGCAATTTCGGCCGGGTGGACTCTGAACCCGTGGCCGCCCATGGCAGGCCCCATTCACTCTGCCTGACCCTGCCCCCCTTGAGTGTCGCTGTTTTCAAACGCCGGCCTGGGATCGGGGAGAATGAGGTGCAAGATGCGAAATAAGGCAAATTTCAGATTTTCGAGGGAGGACCTTCGTAACCAGTGAAGTATCATAACCGCAAGAATCGGGCCTTTTGAAGTTGAACACTGATCCCGCCAAAGGCGGCGCTTACATTTGAGAACAAAATAACCTCGACCAAATACCAGAGGCATCCAACATGATTTGCGGCGCACACTATCTGGGCCAGTCCAGGTGCAGATTCACGGTCTGGGCCCCTTTCCGGTCCCGGATGGAGGTCAAAATCCTTGATGAAGAAAGAGAGCGTATCATTCCCCTGGAACCGGTCCCCCAAGGGTACTGGCAGGCAGAGGTCCCGGATGTGGCCCCGGGCAGCCTGTACCTCTACCGCCTGGATCAGGATCTGGAACGGCCGGACCCGGCTTCCCGCTCCCAGCCGCAAGGAGTCCACGGTCCTTCCCTGGTCGTGGACCACTCTGCATTTGCCTGGGATGACCAGGGCTGGCACAATATACCCCAGTCAGAACTGGTGCTCTATGAACTGCACATTGGGACCTTCACCCCTCAAGGGACCTGCCGGTCCGTCATTCCCCGGCTGGAGGAGCTTAAGGACATGGGAGTTACCGCCCTGTCCCTGATGCCTGTGGCCCAGTGTCCGGGTGAACGTAACTGGGGTTATGACGGCGCCTACCCGTATGCCGTGAGCCAGGCCTACGGCGGAACCACCGGCCTTAAAGAGCTGGTCAATGCCTGCCACAGGCAGGGACTGGCCGTCATCCTGGACGTGGTCTACAACCATTTGGGACCTGAGGGCAATTACCTGCGCGATTTCGGGCCTTATTTCACGTCCCAATACGCCACACCCTGGGGAGAGGCTGTCAACTTTGATCAGGCCTACAGTGAGCCGGTCCGGCGCTTTTTCGTGGACAATGCCCTGTACTGGGTGGAACATTTCCACCTGGACGGCCTGCGCCTGGATGCCATCCATGCCATTATGGATCAGAGTCCTCACCCCTTCTTACAGGAGTTGGGATCAGAGATGGAGGCCATGGGCCAAAGCCGGGGCAAACCTGTATACATCATTGCTGAAAGCGATTTAAACGACGCCCGGGTGCTGCGGCCGAGATCCCAGGGTGGTTTCGGTCACCAGGCCCAGTGGACGGACGACTTCCATCACAGCCTGCACGCCCTGCTCACGGGAGAGCGCCAGGGCTATTACCAGGATTTCGGTCTCCTCCAGGACCTGAAGAAAAGCATGGAAAACGGGTACGTCTACACCTGGAATTTTTCTCGCTTCCGGCAACGCCGGCACGGGAGTGCAAGCACGGAATGTGGAGGCGAGCAGTTTGTGGTTTACAGCCAGACCCACGATCAGGTGGGCAATCGCATGCTGGGCGAACGGCTTTCTCAATTGGTGAGCTTTGAAGCCCTGAAACTCGCGGCTGGATGCACTCTTTGCTCTCCTTTTCTGCCCATGCTGTTCATGGGGGAAGAATATGCAGAGACAGCCCCGTTTCTGTATTTCGTTCATCATACTGATCCGGAACTGGTGGAGGCTGTGCGTCAGGGCCGGGCTGAAGAGTTCAAAGACTTTCAATGGTCCGGCACCCCTCCGGATCCCCAGGATGAAAAGACGTTTTGGGATTCCAAGCTGAA
>JBKHIL010000131.1:0-5404 GCA_046538645.1 Desulfovermiculus sp. | reverse complement strand
TCACATCCCTGGATACAGCGCAGGCCAGACTGCTGCCAGGAGTACTGGCCGTATTGACCGCCGAGGATGTCCCGGGATCAAATGCCACAGGACTCATCCACAAGGACCAGCCGATCCTGGTTCAGGACATAATCCGACGCCAGGGAGACCCCGTGGCCCTGGTGGTGGCCGAGACCCAGAAGGCCCTGGACCAGGCCCTTAAGAGCATTGATCTTGAACTGGAGGAGCTGCCCGGAGTGTATGATCCGCAGGCCGCCCTTGCTGACGGCGCTTCCTTGGTTCATGCCCACGCTGCGGACAATGTCATGGCCGAAATCACGGCCCGCAAAGGCGACGGAGCCAAAGACTTTGACCGCTATCCCCTCTGCATCGAACATACCGTCACCCTGCCCCGCCAGGAACACGCATTTCTGGAAACCGAGGCCGGCTGGGCCAGACAGGATCATGATGGCCGGATCATCCTCACCGTCTCCACCCAGTCCCCACACCGCGACCGCTTGGAGCTGAGCGAAGCCCTGGAGATCAATTTTCAGGATCTGCGCATCATGGCTCCTTTTCTGGGCGGCGGGTTCGGGGGCAAGGACGGGCTGAACGTCCATCCCTACCTGGTCCTGGCTGCCCGGCAGGCCCACGGCCGGCCGGTGAAGATGCACTGGCCCCGCTCCGAGAGCTTTCTGGCCGGGACCAAACGCATGCCCGGGACTCTGATCTACCGCCTGGGGGCTGAAGAAGACGGACGTCTGGCCGCCCTGGACTGCCGAATCCTTCTGGACGGCGGAGCGTATTCGCATTTAAACGGGGAAGTCCTGTCCATGTGCGTGGAACACGCCGGCGGCCCGTACCGCATTCCTCACGTGCATATCCACGGCCGCTGCGTGTACACCAATAACCCTCCCGGCGGACCTTTCCGCGGTTTCGGAGCTCCCCAGGCCGCCGCCGGCATGGAGCAGTGCATGGACATCCTGGCCAGACGGCTGGATATGGATCCTGTGCATCTGCGGCGGATCAATGTCCTGCACAAAGGGGAGAAAGCCCCGTTGGGCAATACCCTGACCCATTCGACAGGCCTGGATGCCTGTCTGGACAAGGCAGATGAGCACCCCTTGTGGCGGGAGCGGAACACCTGGCGGGAACAGGCGGGGAGATTCAAGCGCCGGGGTGTGGGCCTGTCCTGCGTCTGGCACGGCATGGGATACGGCCCCCAGGTGGCCGACTATGCTACGGCCAAGATCGAATTGACCGCCCAGGGAGCTTTTCGGGTCGCTGTGGGGGTGGCGGACATGGGGCAAGGCAATGCCGGAACCTTTGCCCGGATAGTGGCTGAAATTCTCAACCAGGACTCCGGATCTGTGCAGCTTGTGCTGCCGGACACCGATCTCACCCCGCCCTGCTGCTCCGCTGCGGCCAGCAGGACCACCTATACTTACGGCCGGGCTCTGATCGACGCAGCCCGGAGCATGCACAAGCGACTGCAGGAAAAAGCGGCCGTTATGTCCCTGGGAGGCCGTCCCCGGGACTTTGTTCTCATCCCCGGAGGCATTCGGGACCTGCGGACAGGACGGGAAATGCCCTTGTCCGCCCTGAGCAAAAAATTGATCCCTGAGGAAAGAGTCAGCCTCAGCTTTTGGCAGGCCCCCCAGCCTCCCGATGTTTTGAATCTAAAAGTCCAAAACGCACTGGGTCTGCCGCACAGCGTGTTTTCCCACGCCGTGCATGTGGCTTTTGTGGAAGTAGACGAGCTGACCGGCCAGGTCCAGGTCCTAAATTACCTGGCCGTGACCGAAGCCGGACAGCTGATCAATCCCCAGCTCTTCCACCAGCAGATCCAGGGCGGAGTGGCCCAGGGCCTGGGCTACGCCTTGTTTGAAGACTATGCAGTGCAAAACGGCCACACCCGATGTCCGGGGTTTGGGGCCTATGTTTTGCCCATGTCCATGGATATCCCGGATATTTGCTCCCAAGCCGTGCAGATTCACGAAGACAGCGGCCCCTTCGGCATGAAGGGGGTGGGCGAAATCCCGGTGGATGCGGTCTTGCCGGCAGTGGCCAACGCTCTTGCCGATGCCTGCGGGGTGCGCCCGGATCGTCCGCCCTTTACTCCGGAGCGGGTGCTCAGCGCTCTCAACGACAATCTTGTTTCCAGCTTTCAGCCTTGAGCTTTGAGCTTCTATCACATGAACCACTATGCACATAGACTTCACCCTCAATGAATACCCAGTAAACCTTGATGTCCCGGCCGATCGCCGGGTAGTCCAGGTGCTGCGCGAGGATCTGGGCCTGACCAGCGTCAAGGAATGCTGCGGACTGGGCGAGTGCGGCGGCTGCACCATACTGGTGGACGGGCAGAGCCGTCTGTCCTGTCTCATGCTGGCTGCCCAGCTCCAGGGACGACGTGTCCTGACAGTGGAAGGACTGTCTTCATCTGGTAAGCTGCCCCCCCTGCAGGAGGCCTTTGTCCGGCACGGGGCGGTCCAGTGCGGGTACTGCACCCCGGGAATGGTGCTGGCGGCTTATGATCTCTTGCAGCGCAATCCACACCCAAAACGGCAGGATATACGAGCCGGTCTGGCCGGGAATATCTGCCGGTGCACCGGATATCAAAAAATCGTGGACGCCGTAGAGGCGGCATGCACAACAGACAAGGACTGCGGCCGTGGGTACTGAGGTTTTTTGTCCCCAAAGCCTTTCTGAGTTTTGGGAGGTGCATGGCTTCCATCCGGATGCGGTTATCTATCACGGGGGAACCGATGTCCTGGTCCGGATAAAGGAAAGCGGCCGGACACCTGCGGTCTATATCTGTCTGGAACGTATCCCTGAACTGCAGACCATCCAGGACATGGGAGATGAGCTGTTCGTGGGCGCCGGTCTGACCCATGCCCGGATTTTGGATGAACCGTTGATTACACGGCATTGGCCTGTTTTGATCCAGGCTGTTTCCGTCCTCGGTTCCCCGCCCATCCGCCACGCCGGAACCCTGGGAGGCAATCTGGGCACGGCCTCCCCGGCCGGAGACACCCTGCCTCCTTTGTATTGTCTGCACGCCGAAGTGCACCTGTCTTCCGCCTCCGGCAGGCGAAGTCTGGATATTTGGGACTTTATCCTCGGCCCGGGGCATACGGCTTTGCAGCCCGGGGAGCTTATCCTGGGCGTGCAGGCCCCTAAGGCCGGAAACTTTGATATCCAGCACTTTGAAAAAGTGGGGCTGCGCAGGGCCATGACCTGCAGCCTGGCCAGCCTGGCCGCGTTGATCAGAACCACTCCAGAGGGCTGCATTCAGGACATCCGCCTGGCCTGGGGCAGTTTGGGCCCCACAGTCATCTGCTCCACGGCTGTTCAAACCAAAGCCCTGGGACAGCCCCTGACTGCCCAAACCCTGCACAAGCTGGCTGATCTGGCGGAAAGAGACGTCTCCCCTATCGACGATAACAGAGCCTCAGCCCATTATCGGCGGCAATTGGCCCGAAACCTCCTGTTACGCCTGGCCGAGCCCGTCCAGTCTGGGCCAGGATGAACCACAGTTTCTGATTTGCAAGGATCACTATGAGCGACGCTGACATTTCCCCCGGCCAGACCTGGAGAGTCGATTCCTTCCGCCCTGAGGACGCTGAAGGCGTCTGCAGCCTGTTTCGTTCAGTCTACGGTGAGGACTATCCTATCAAAACCTATGTCCGGCCTGAGGAGTTGATCGGTGAGAACAAGGCCGGGCGGGTGATCTCCTCTGTTGCCCGGACCGAAAATGGGGACATAGTTGGACACAACGCCCTTTTTCACAGCTCTCCGTCAGAGCTGGTTCTGGAAAGCGGATCCGGCGTAGTACACAAGGCCTACCGGCGGGGTAATATCTTTGTCCACCTGGTGGCCCACGGCCAGGGTCTGGCCAAGGAGGAAATCCAGGCAGCCGCCATCTGGGGCGAGCCGGTCCTGAACCACGACTTCTCCCAGAAAATGTGCCGCTCCCTGGACTGGCGCAGTTTTGCCCTGGAGGTGGACCTGATGCCTGCGGCCGCCTATAGCAAAGAAGGCTCAGCACCCGGGCGGGTGAGCACCTTGATGGATTTTTTGATCCTCAATCCCAGGCCGCATCATGTTCTGCTCCCCCAGGCCTATGAAGACCAGTTGCAGACCTTGTACAGGTACTTGCCTGCAAAAAGAGATCTGAGCCCGGTTGATCCCGATTTCAATCCGCAACAGTCCTCCCGGATCCAGTCCCGGATATTTCCCTTTGCCCAGACAGTGCGTACGGCCGTCCATCAGGTCGGGAAAGACTTTCAACAGCTTTTCAAGCACAAGGAGCTCGAAGCCATGGACCGGGGAACAGAAGTCTTTCAGACCTGGCTGCGGCTGACCGATCCAGGGGTGGGCCGGGCTGTGGATTACCTGCGCAGTCAAGGGTACTTCTTTGGCGGCCTGCTCCCCAGGTGGTTCGACGACGACGGGCTTTTGATGCAGAAAACCCTGACCAGACCCGGCTGGCAAAGTATGCGCATTGCCTTTGATCAAGGCCGCATGGTAGCGGACATGGTGGAAGAGGACTGGAACTTGCTCAAAAGCCGCCTTGAAAATGGCAGGGAAAAATGGAATGAAAAGGGGTAAAAGCCGGGAGAATCAGCTCTTCCAGAATTCTTTATACAAAAGCACGATCACAGTGTAGATTTCCAGACGCCCCAGGAGCATGCAAAAAGACAGTATCCACTTGGCCGGGACTGGAAGATGCCCGAAGTGGTCCGTGGGACCCACCTGACCCAGCCCCGGGCCGATGTTGCTGATACAGGCAATAACAGCACCGATGCTGGTTAATATATCCACGCCCAGGGCGGTCAGAAAACACATGGACAGGGCGGCCAGGAGCAAATACAGGAGAAAAAAACCGACCACCCCGTTGACAATCTCATCGGAGACGATCGTCCCTCCCAGCCTGACCCGGACGACGGCCCGGGGATGGACCAGACGCATGAGCTCACGCTGGGCCTGTTTGATCAGGATGATCACCCGCATGCATTTCACTCCCCCCGCAGTGGACCCGGCACTGCCGCCGACGATCATGCACAAAAGGAGCAGAAATTGGGCCAGCGGCCCCCACAGCTCATAGTTCGCTGTACCGTAGCCTGTGGTGGTGAAGATGGACACCACCTGAAAGAGGGCGTAGCGCAGGGCCTGTCCCAGGCTGGAATACACTGATCCATAGATGCACCAGGTAACAATGAGTGTCGCTGCCAGAGTGAGCAGCAGATAAAACCTGAACTCAGGGCTTCGCCACCAGGCAGACGGATTTCTGCGCAGCAATTGAAAATGCAGGGCGAAGTTCACTCCGGCCAGGAACATAAAAAAGGTGATCACCAGGTCGAAGTATACACTGTCGTAGTGTCCGATGGAGGCCCCCTTGGGGGAGAAGCCGCCGGTGGGC
>JBKHIL010000019.1:0-12183 GCA_046538645.1 Desulfovermiculus sp. | reverse complement strand
AAGCGCGGTGCCTGGGAGGTGACCACAACGGCCCGGACCCTGCTGACCTCAAGTGAGACTCACTTTCATATCCGGGCCGATCTGGATGCTTTTGAAGGGGACAGCCGGGTGTTCAGCCGTAGCTGGGATGAAGAGATTCCCCGGGATTTGGTTTAGGAGCTGTCACAGAATAACCATAGCTTAAAAGATTTTGTCCACGAATTTGCACGAATAAACACGAATGAAGAAATGATATGTACTAATATGCATTCCAAAATCAACTTTGAACCAGTTGTGGCAAATATTTCCCAGGTAGTCATTGTGCTCGACCGGGATTTGCAAATCGTTTGGGCCAATGCAAAGGCGGTTGATGCCGCCGGAGGAAAAGACCCGGTAGGCCAGAAGTGTCACAAAATATATCAGGGCAGGGAAAGTCCCTGCCCTGGATGCCACACATTGGAAACATTTGAGACTGGAGAAATGATTCCTAATCAAAGTGCGGTTGCGTATGAGGATGGGAGTTGCAGATATTTTGATGGGTTTACTGTCGTCGTAGGCCGTGATGACCAGGGAGAGGTCAGTTTGGTCGCAGAAGTGGCCGGTGAAGTACCCAAGCTATAGTCCTTATAGGAATTGAGACATGCCTGAAACCCATCCGGAAAATATCCAGACCGGAGCAGACGACGAAGCCCAGGAGACACTCCAGATCCGCAGGGTGGCATTGTTTGCCTTTGTACTGAATCTGTTTTTAGCCGGACTGAAGTTCATGCTGGCTTCTCTGAGTGGCAGTCTGGCTATAACCGCCGGGGCTATCGACTCGGCAACGGATTCTGTGGCCTCTCTTGCTGTCTATCTTGGGGTTATTCTGTCAACCAGAAGAACCAAGACCTTTCCTCTGGGACTGTACAAGATTGAAAATCTCATATCGGTGGTTATTGCCATTTTCATTTTTTTCGCCGGCTATGAGATTGTTCTCCATATGATGCAGCCTGGTGGTTTGCCGCAGATTACCTTGCCCATACTCTTGTTTCTTCTTTTTATCACCGCGATAACCTATGCTTTTGGTCTCTATGCTCTGCATTTGGGCCGCAAAACAGAATCTCCTACCTTGATTGCTGAAGGCCGGCACCGGCAGGTGGATGTGATTTCATCTCTGGTGGTTCTCACAGCCGCAGGGATGAGTTATTTTGATCTGCGTTTTAATTTTCTTGGCATAACGGTGGATCAAATCGGAGCCGGCATTGTGGTTTTATTTATAGCCCGTACAGGGTGGGCCCTGCTTGCCGACGGTATGCGAGTCCTTCTGGATGCCTCCATTGATATGGACAGCCTGGAACAGGCCAGGAAAATCATTCTGCAGGAGCCTTTGGTTACCGGCATACTATCCTTAGTGGGACGAAATGCCGGACGGTTCCGGTTTCTCCAGGCTGATATAAATTTGCGCACCGATGATTTAAACAAGGCCCATCAGGTGAGTCAAAGGATCGAAGACAAGATCAAAGACCGCCTTTCCCATGTTCACAGCGTGGTTGTTCATTTTCAACCTCAGCCAGCGCATAGGCTGCGGGTGGCGGTTCCATTGCAGGATATGGCCGGGGCAATCAGTCATCACTTTGGAGAGGCTCCATATTTTGCCCTTGTGGATATTATGCGCTCGGATAAGTCATTAGAGCAGCAAAAAATAATGTCTAATCCATATCAGGATTTAGAACGTGGAAAAGGGATAAAGGTAGCTGAGTGGCTGGTGGAGCAAAAGACTGATCAGGTCTTTGTCAGGGAGAGTATCAAAAACAAAGGGCCAGGCTATGTCTTTGCCAATGCTGGAATTGAGGTGCATCAAATGGATCACGATACTCTGAGTGATGCTTTGCAAGCCCAAACGTAGACAAGATCTGGATATTAGGGAGAGAAGATATATGGCCGAATATCAGAATTTACTTTCATTTATTCAGGATCTGCATGCCTTTTTGGCCCGGCACCCGGAGATGAAGGAGAAAGTGGTGGACATGGTAGAGAGCTACCGCATGTGCAGGCAACGAACATACGGTGACCTGCCCCCGGATGTCACCCTGGGACCGGGCTTTGATGAGATGTATGCCCATGTGTACACGGATGAGGGAGGATGCCAATGGTGCAAAAACAGGGTGGAGAAGCTGGAACGGATAAAGCTCTCGGAGAGTGCCCAGCTCATCGAGCAAATCATTCAGGGCATTGAATCTTCGTGAGGCACTCTTGGATAAGGAGATTCCTGAGTAAGCTAACTTTGTGTTTCCTGTCAGCCTTTATCCTCCTCTTATCCACTCGGCTGCAAAGCCATATCCAGACCGCAGAGGAAAAAGGTGCATCCGGCAGGAATCTTGGCCACGGTCCCAGAAAAGGCGGCAATAAGATTATTGGCCTTTTGGCTCAATTCGGTATCGTCGGTAAGGCGATCAAGGCGGAGCAGATTGGAGAGAAAGACGCTGTTGCCGGAAGGAATGGCTCCATCGGTGACCTCCTTGGGACGAGTCAGAAGCGCCTCACCATCATCCGGGGTCAGATAGAGTCCCCCATTTTGTGAGTCCCAGAAATGATGCAGACATGTATGGGTCAAATCAAGGGCCGAGTCCAGGTACTGCTGTTCTCCAGTTGCTGTATGCAGCTCAATAAGCCCCTGGATGAAGAAGGCGTAGTCGTCGAGCATCCCGGGGATGGCCGCCTGACCGTCCCGGTAACGGTGCAGGAGGCGTCCGTCCCGGTACATATTTTCCAGAATAAACCGGGCCGCCCGCTTCGCTGCCTGGGGATATTCTTCATTTCCCAATATGCGCCCGGCTTGGGCCAGGGCGGCGATCATCAGTCCGTTCCAGTCAGTGAGGACCTTGTCGTCCAGCAGTGGACGTATACGCTCGTTGCGAGCGGTCAATAGCTTGGAACGGACCGTTTCCAGTTGAGACGACAGGTTGTCCGGATCAACTCCCAAGCTTTCAGCTGCCTGATTCAAAGGCAGGGGGAGATGCAGGATGTTGGCCCCGGTGCGGCGTCCGGTGGCCTCGTCCTTAAAATTGCCATCCGCTGTGAGGCCGAAGACCTTCTTGGCCAACCGGGCCTCTTCCGGGCTCAGCAGCTTATCGATCTCCTTTTCCGTCCACACATAGAATTTGCCCTCTACCCCTTCGCTGTCCGCATCTTCGGCGGAATAAAATGCCCCGGATACATCGGTCATGTCATGGAATATGTAACTGGCTGTCTCCTGGATCACCCGGGCATACAAAGGATCCCGGGTATGTTTGTAGGTTTGAGCCAGGGCCATGATAAGCATGGACTGATCGTAGAGCATTTTTTCGAAATGGGGCACCAGCCAGTGGCGATCAGTGGAGTAGCGGTGAAAGCCGAATCCCAGATGATCGAAGATACCGCCCTGGCGCATAGCCTTAAGGGTGGATTCAACCATATTCAGGGCCTCGCGCTTTCCGCTTCGTTGCCAGTAACGGAGCAAAAAGAGGAGGTTATGCGGAGCCGGGAACTTGGGTGCTTGTCCAAATCCACCGTATTGAGAATCATAACGCTGCTCGAGGCTTTTGAAAGCAGCTTCTAAAGTCGATGCATCCAGTGTGGTTTTGGGTATGTTCTCATGCAGGCGCTGCAGATTATCCGCCACTTGATGGGCGGAACTGATGATCTTGTCCCGGTCGTGGGTCCAGAGCCTGGAGATTTCGGCCAGAAGATCCAGGAGCCCGGGCTGGCCGAAGCGGCTGTGCTTGGGGATGTAGGTAGCAGCGAAAAAAGGCTTTTTGTCCGAGGTCATGGCCACGGTCAAGGGCCATCCCCCCCGACCGGAGATCAACTGGCAGGCATTCATGTAAATTGTATCTATGTCCGGACGTTCTTCCCGGTCCACTTTGACCGAGATAAAACCTCGGTTGAGGGCCTGGGCCACTTCCTGGTCCTCAAAGGATTACTTTTCCATGACATGACACCAATGGCAGGTAGCGTAGCCGATGGATACAAAAAGGGGCCGGTCTTTTTCCCGGGCCAGGGCGAAGGTTTCATCCGACCAGGGGTGCCAATCGACAGGATTATATGCGTGTTGCAAAAGATAGGGACTTTTTTCCTGTATCAAGTGGTTGGCGGAATGAAGTGTATCTGACATAATATCTCCTGAATAGTGGGGGGGCTGTTTATGTGTTTAGCTTTGCCTTGGACAAATCTGAAATATTTTATCCCCAAATTGGTCAAAAAATTGGTTACGTAACAGTTAATAATACTCATTTACATTAAAATGACAAGGAATGATAAACATGCCGGCCCACAACAGCGACGTTGCTTCCATATTTGAAGAATTGGCTGATATTCTCGAGATTGAGGGGGCCAATCCTTTCCGGGTCCGGGCTTATCGGAACGCTGCCCGGTCTGTGAGCGGGCTTTCACACAGCTTAAGGGATCTTGTTCAGCAGGATGAGGATTTGACCCAATATCCTGGCATTGGCCATGAACTGGCGACGAAGATCAAGGAGATTGTAGATACCGGCTCTCTGTCAGCCCTGGAAGAGGCCAGGCAGCGGGTGTCTCCAGATTTGGTCAGCCTGATGCATATCCAGGGTCTGGGGCCAAAACGGGTCAAGGCCCTGCATGACAAACTCGGAGTGAAGTCTTTGGCTGATCTGCAGCAGGCGGCCGCAGAGGGCAAGGTGGCAGAACTATCCGGGTTCGGGGCCAAGACCCAAAAGAGCATTCTGGAGGAAATAGAGCGTTTCCAAGGGGAGGAAAAGCGCTATAAGCTGGCTGTTGTAGAGGATGTGGCCGCAACGTTATCCCGGCATCTGGAGCAGCAAAATGGAGTTCAAAAGGTGGAGGTGGCCGGGAGCTTTCGCCGCCGCAAGGAGACCGTGGGCGATCTGGATATCCTGGTAACCGGAAACAGGCCAGATGAGGTAATGCAGGCCCTGGTCAATTATGAGGATGTACGGCAGGTTCTGGCCCATGGTCAGACCAAGTCCTCCGTCATTATGAAAAATGGACTCCAGGTTGATCTGCGCTTTGTGGAGCAGGATTCTTTCGGTGCTGCACTCCACTATTTTACCGGATCCAAGGCGCACAATATCGCTGTTCGTCGTTTGGCTTTGGACCGGGAACTGAAGGTCAATGAATACGGAGTCTTTCACGGGGACCACAAGGTGGCCGGGAAAAGCGAGGAAGAGGTGTACGCCAGCGTCGGCCTTCCGTATATAGTCCCTGAGCTTCGGGAAGACCGGGGGGAGCTGGAAGCTGCGGCCAAAGGCCGGCTGCCCGAGTTGGTTCAGAGAAAGGATCTGTGCGGCGATCTGCACGTGCACACCAAGGCTTCAGACGGGAAGAACACTTTGCAGGAACTGGCCCAGGCTGCCCGGGATATGGGGTACGAATACCTGGGTGTCACCGACCACACCCGAAACCTGAGTATGGTCGGAGGGCTGGATGAACATAGGCTCATGGAGCAGATGGAGGAGATAGAAGGCTTGAATGCACAGATTTCCGGGATAACCCTGCTTAAGGGTTCTGAGGTGGATATCCTCAAAGACGGAAGTCTTGATCTGCCGGACTGGGTGCTGCAGAAACTGGATTTCTGTGTCTGTTCCGTGCATACTGCCTTTCACCTGTCCAGGGAAAAACAGACCGAGCGCATCCTGCGGGCCATGGATAACTCCAGCTGCACAATTCTGGGCCACCCCAGCGGCAGGCTCATCGGGTCCAGGGAGGCCTATGATGTGGATATGGAGCGCATTCTGCAGGGGGCCAAGGAGAGGAATTGTGTTCTGGAGCTCAACAGCCAGCCGGACCGTCTGGATCTGGACGATGTGTACTGCAAGGCGGCCAAGGAGCTGGGAGTGAAAATAGCCATCTCCTCTGACGCCCATCAGGTCGGGAATCTGGGGCTTGTCCGCTTTGGCATCGGTCAGGCTAGACGAGGGTGGCTGGAGGCAGAGGACGTGATCAATACCAAGTCACTGGTTGAGCTGAAGGAGATTTTCGCCTTCAAAAAATCACATTACAACGAAAGATAAGAGCCGTATGCCGTTTTTTCGTCATTTGCCGGGCAATCCAAGGGGAAGTCTTGCTTTCTTGGGAGGCAAAAGATTAATGTGCAGGGCTTCCGTTTGATGTACGCAAAGATACACGGTAAACTTCAAATATCCACAACTAAGATCCAAAAACCGAAGCATAGAGGAGCATTTTGCACAGATGAATCCTGCAATGACATCTGAACAAGCAAACAGCCTGATGCTTGCTTTTTCCGGCTCTTATGACGGTCTGGTGCTGTGTGATGCAGACGGTGTGCTTGTTGATCTTAATGAAAGCTACCGCCGGATCACGGAGGCAAGCGAACAGGATGTCAAAAAGGCCTTGGGACGGCCAATGCAAGACCTTGTTGAGGAAGGAATGGTTGCGCCTTCGGCTACTGTAGAAGTCTTGCGGCAAAAGAAAACAGTCACTCTTTTGCAGCGTATCAAAACTGGCAAAAAGGTACTGGTCACCAGCAATCCACTGTTCGATGGATTGGGGCGACTGCAAGCAGTAGTTAGCAATGTACGCAATCCGGAGCTTTTTCACTACAGCAGACAACTGGCATATGAGACTGATTTCAGGTCGGATGCAGCTTGTGCTCCACGCATTATTGCTCAAAGCGCTGAAATGAATAAACTTTTAAGCTTGGCTAGCAGGGTTGCGCCGACCCAATTACCGGTTTTACTCCTTGGAGAATCCGGGACCGGCAAGGACTTGGTAGCCCGCTTCATCCATGAGCACAGTGACTGTTCCGACGGGCCCTTTATCCCAGTCAACTGTGCAGCCATACACGATCAGCTTTTTGAGGCCGAGCTTTTTGGGTACAAGGGCGGAGCCTTTACTGGCGCAAGCCGGCAAGGCAAGCAGGGGTTGGTCAGCCTTGCAAACCGGGGGACCCTGTTTCTTGATGAGGTGGCAGAAATGCCCATGACCGTTCAAGCCAAGCTGCTTCGTTTCTTGCAGGACATGAGCTACTTTCCGGTTGGTGGGACAAGCATGCGGAAGGTAGATGTCCGAGTGATCTGTGCAAGCAATCAGGATTTAGGCGAGGTTGTAGCTCAGGGAAAGCTCCGCGATGATCTGTACTACCGAATTGCCGGCATACTGCTTACAATCCCGGCCCTCAGGGAACGTAGAGCCGATATTCGGCCATTGGCCCGACATTTTTCCTCTGCTGGTTCTCTTGGAAGTATAACTGAAAAGAAATTTTCAAGCTCGGCACTTCGGGCCTTAGAGTCCTATGCATGGCCAGGGAATGTTCGACAACTACAAAATGCTGTACAGCGCCTGCATGCTATAGTTGCCGAAGATGAGATTACAGCCGAGGACGTCTGCTGTTGGATTGACGACCCGAATGCCTCACCTTTCGGACGAAGGCAGACAGAGATTTCATATCAAGAAATAAAGCAGATCTGGGACAAAGAAACCCTGCAGCAAGCCCTGAAAGATCACGGCAGCATTCGGGCGGCCGCTCGGGCCCTGAAAGTATCTCCGTCTACAATCCTTCGCAAGAAACGCAAATACGGCCTCTGATGGTGAGAAGAACAGCTTTATATCTGCTCTGTACCATCTGTTGCTTTTCGGCAACAGTTTGAAAGGTCCTAGTTCCTGTACTCTTGCCCTGAGTGTTCCGGCACTGTTGCATTAAACCCCGCTTTTTCTCTTCTGTGTCCACAAAATTCCCCGTTTTTCGGGTAGTTCTCCTGCCGGTACGAGTCTTGCTATTTCAAAATGACGATGTTGGCAATAACCTAGTGCCTTTGAACCTCAAAATGGCATTGCAAGGAGGGATAGTTTTGAGTTCACGTCACGAACCATTTTGGCCCAGTCGGCTGCCCAAGACCTTATCTTATCCGCAAGTTCCTCTTTTTCGTCTTCTTGAGACAGCTGCGGATTTTTATCCGGAAAAAACGGCAGTTAACTACTATGGGCTAGAAATTAGTTACTCACGCTTGGCTAGTGAGGTATACAGCTTGGCAGGCGCCCTTGCTCAAGCCGGTATCCAAAAAGGGCGACCGGGTCGGCGTCCATCTGCCAAACTGTCCCCAGTACATCATTTCCTTCTACGGTGTCATGCGCGCCAATGCGGTGGTGGTACCGATAAATCCCATGAACAACGAAAAGGAGCTGTCCTTTATTTTGCGTGACGCTGAGGCTTCTGCTTTGATCACTACAACAGACCTGGCCCCTGTGGTAGAAGCGGTGCGAAAGGAAGTCGGACTGAAACTGATTGTCGCCGGCCGCTACCAGGATTATTTGCCGGAGCATCCGGCGCTAACAGTACCCGAGTCCTTGCTGATAGCCCCTAAATGTCAGCTATCCTGTCTGGACTGGGAGACACTGATCAGAAAGCAGATACCGGCCCCGGATTTCGCAGCCAAACCTGCAGACATGTGCCTGCTGCCATATACCTCTGGATCTACAGGCAATCCCAAAGGCTGCATTCATACCCATTGCACAGTAATTTCCAATCTGGTCAGCTCATATCATTGGTTAACTAATACGTCATCCAGCGTTCATTTGTCTGTGTTGCCGTTTTTCCACGTCACCGGCCTGATCCACAGCATGCTGGCGCCACTGTATGCTGGGGCTAGCATGGTTTTGCTCTCCCGCTGGGATAAATATGTGGCCTTAGATGCCATTGAAAAATATCGGGTAAGTCACTGGGTCAATATATCTACCATGTTATTGGATTTGCTGAGTATACCTGATATTGCCAACAGAGATTTAAGATCCTTGGTACTCGTGGGAGGCGGAGGGGCACCTCTGCCCGAAGCCGTCGGCAAGCGGCTCAATGAGCTGACCGGAGTTTCCTACGTGGAAGGCTATGGTCTTACCGAAACTGTTTCCCAAACCCATTTTAATCCCCCGGATCGACCCAAAATGAACTGTATAGGGATACCGGACTTCGGAGTAGATGCTCGGATCATCGATATGGACTCCAGGACCGAGCTTGGGCCCGGCAGGCCCGGCGAGTTGGTGATCAACGGACCAGAGGTATTTGAGGGATACTGGAATCGGCCTGAAGATACAGCTGAGTCCTTTATTGAGATAAGCGGCAAACGTTTTTTACGCACTGGTGACATCTGCAGCATTGATGAAGAGGGGTATTTTATTATCGTGGACCGGACCAAACGGATGATCAACGCCGCGGGGTTCAAGGTTTGGCCCGCCGAAGTGGAAAATATCTTGTATGATCATCCCGGAGTGCTAGAGGTCTGCGTAGTGGGAGTACCTGATCCGGTTCGGCTCGAGGAGGTGCGCGCTTATATCGTGCCCAAAGAGCAATATCGCGGCAGCCTTTCAAAGCAAGATATTATTGCATGGTCCAAAGAGCGGATGGCGGCCTACAAGTATCCGAGGCAGGTACAATTTGTGGACTCCCTGCCCAAAGGAAGCACTGGCAAAATCCTCTGGCGTCAGATCCAAGAAGAGGCTCGTACGGAGACCTCGAAAGGAGGTAACTCACATGACATATTACAAAATCCATCCTTTAAAGGTTGCTGAAATTACAGCTCCTTTAGGTGTTTTGACCATGATGGGCGACATGCAGAGCTATTTAGTTGCACCGGTGCTTGTATTTTACTTGGAAGGCGGGAGCAAAAAAATCCTTGTTGATGCTGGAATTGCAGCTCCAGGGGCTGAGGGCTTGGTCCACGGGTTTCCGGTCGAGGGCGGAGGAGAGCAGGGTCTTCGACAGGCCTTGGAAACCGTAGGTACCTCGCCTGAAGAAATTGATGTTCTGGTAATGACTCACTTGCATTTTGATCATTGCGGTGTTGTCCACCTGTTTGAAAATGCCCGTATCGTGGTGCAGAAGACTGAGTGGGAAACTGCCTTCAATCCGGTGCCTGTGGCCAGAGCAGTCTACGAGCAGTCCCTTTTTGCAAGCTTGGAAAGTATGGATTTGGTGCTCATTGACGGAGAGCGGGAGATAGCTGACGGGATAACAACGATTATGCTGCCTGGTCATACCCAGGGCATGCAGGGCCTTTATGTCCGGACGAAAGCTGGAACAATCGTGCTTGCCGGTGACTTAGCCTACTGCAATTACAATCTTAACCCTCGGATATCCCATGCAGTCGATCTGTCAGGCAAGGAGCATGCGCTTATTCCCCGGCCAGACCTGCCTTTTGTTCCGCCGGGCATCCACATTGATTTAAGCTGCTGGTTTGAAAGCATGTGGCGGGCAGTATCAGTAGCTGAGAATCGCGATATGGTGATACCTGGCCATGAACCGTCACTCGTGGGCCAGATATTCGGATAATACTGCAGATCAAAGATGAGCTGAATAAAATTATCTCAGAGGGCTTTGGTAATTAAGTGCTATCTGTCTTTGTAAAAATGTCTTATTTATTTTAACTATAGTGTAACTATAAAGGAAAATTTATATGCGCACAAAGGAAAAATATATCGATGGGTTGAGAAGGATGCGAAGAAACCTCTATTTCAACGGAAACAAAATTGACCGAGATGATGAAGTGCAGGAAAAAGCCCTAAATGTCATGGGAGTGACATTCGATGAGGCCGGCAGTGCTGAAGGAAAAGACCTTTGCACAGCTACATCCCATCTCAACGGAGAACTTATTAACCGGTTCTGCCACGTACATCAATCTCCTGACGATCTGCATAAAAAGCAGGACATGACTCGGTATCTGTGCAAAAAAGTCGGCGGTTGCATCCAGCGTTGCATGGGCGTGGATGCCATCAATGCCATCAATGCAGCCTCCTTCGAGGCGGACAAGCTTAATAACGGCAATACTGAGTACTATAAGAATTTTCTGAACTGGCTGGAAAAATTTCAGAAGAACGACCTTGTGGGTTGTTGTGCACAGACGGATATGAAAGGTGAGCGGCTCAAGCGTCCGGCCAAGCAGAGCGATCCGGATATGTATCTGCACGTCACAGAGAAAACGAAAGACGGAATCGTGGTTCGGGGATGTAAGCTGCACATATCCGAGGCCTCGATTGCAGATGAGATTATTGTTGTTCCCACCAGGGCTTTGGGGCCAGATGAAAAGGATTATGCCATAGCCTTTGCTGTACCCGCAGACCATGAGGGGATAACTCAAGTAGTCCATCCACATAATCCAAGGCCGAGGAGTCAATTTCAGAAGGGATTTGACGGCGGATATACAGATTCCTACTTGTTGTTTGAGGACACGTTCGTTCCCTGGGAGAGGGTATTCCTTTGTGGGGAGAACGATCATGGAGGCATATGCGCCTTGCTTTTTGCCCTGTTCCACAGACACAGCTATTCAGGATGTAAACCGGCGTTGGGCGATGTGGTTCTCGGGTTGGCGGCATTGGCTGCTGAGTACAACGGCATAGAAAAGACCTCTCATGTGCGGGAAATGTTCGCTGAGATTATTAAAGTTACTGAGCTAGGCTATGCCGCCGGGTATACAGCTTCGGACTTGGGCAAGCCGGAAATATACATCTCGGGCTTGGGAAGGGCACCTTACGGGCCTGGGAGCTGTATACCGGACTCCATCTATGCTAACGTGGGAAGGTGTTTGACAGGGGAGGCGGTCTTCCATGAGCAGGAAATGTTGTGCAATATTGCCGGAGGCTTTCCAGCAACTTTCCCTTATGAAGCAGATATTACCAATCCAGATCTCAAACCTTTGCTGGAAAAGTACCTTGCCCGAAATCCGAATGTGCCGGTAGAAGACCAGATCAAGTTTTGGCTTTACTTTATCGACAATACTTGTTCAGGGACGGCTGGGAGCATAAATTACGGCAATTATCACGGTGGCGGATCTCCTATTATGGAGCAGATAGCCATTACTTCGCAGTACGATATTACTAAGCGCAAGGATCTAGTTAAACACCTGGCGGGAATTCGAAAGGAGTCGTAAGTTTTATGCAGGCTAAGGTCCATCCTATGGAATACAGCGGAGGGAGTTACATGAAATATCCGGTATCCATTGTTCCCTATCAAGCTCCGGTTGAGTCTGTGGAGAGAGCGGTCATGCTCTGTGGCGGTCTAAACCATATGCCGGCGAAGGCCAAGGTTTTCATTAAGCCGAACATCGTCTTCTGGACCCGGGCCTGCACCTTTCCCAAGTGGGGGGTGATCACCACTTCCCGGGTCATTGAGGATCTCGTGGTTCTGCTGAAGAAACACGGCATAGACGACATTACCATCGGTGAAGGGGTTGTCGCCGATCCCAAGGA
>JBKHIL010000130.1:0-5435 GCA_046538645.1 Desulfovermiculus sp. | reverse complement strand
CCTCACCCCTTATCCTTATAAGCCTTGATCATATGCTGGAGCACTTGTTTGACATCACCGACAATGGCGTAATGGGCGATATGAAAAATCGGAGCCTGTGGATCGCTGTTAATGGCTATGATCCGTTTGGCTTCCATCATCCCCGCCCGGTGCTGAATCTGCCCTGAAATTCCGCAGGCGATATACAGTGTAGGGCGGACTGTGGTTCCGGTTTGACCTACCTGGTGCTCCTTGGGCACGATTCCGGCATCCACCACAGGCCTGGATGCACCCACCACTCCGCCCAGGATCCGGGCCAGTTCATGCACGAGCTCCAGGGCCTGGGGGTCTGAGGCCCCCATGCCTGCAGAAACAATGATTTGCGCCTTTTTGAGGTCAACAGACTTTTCCTTGCGCTCTACCTCCAGGATCCGGGTCGGAAAGTCGGCCTCGGTCAAGTCCATCTCTTCGGATATCACCTGAGCCGGGTGCCAGGAATCAAGTTCCCGCCTGGACATCACCCCCTCGCGCACCGTGGCCATGCTGGGCCGGCTCTCCGGAGAGACAATGGTGGCCACGATATTACCTCCAAATGCCGGCCGGATCTGCAAGAGAGTGTTTGTATACACTGTTCCCTTACTTTTGTGCTCTCCGATTTGCAGGTCTGTACAATCTGCGGTCAATCCGCACTGCAGCTCGGACGCAACCCGGGGAGCTAAATCCCTGCCTGTTGTTGTGGCCCCGAAGAGCACGATCTGAGGTTTGTATTTGGAAATCACGTGGGTCAAGGCCGTGGCATAGGGGACCGAAGTAAAACCGTCCAAACCGGGATGTTCAATCGTAAAAACCCGCTCACAACCATAGCGGCCCAAAGACTCTTTTTCGTATGCATTGCCGGCTCCAATGGCCGCTGCTTCCACTTTAACTCCCAAAGCATGAGCCAACTCCCGGGCCTTACACATAAGCTCCAGGCTGACATCAGCCGGCATTCCGTCCCGGTGCTCAATAAACACCATGACATTCCCGCTTTCTTGCATGCCTTCTCCCCTTAACGATTGCTAGCCAAGAATATGCTCCCGGACCAGTTCCTGGATCAGTCCTGTAATGGCCTGCGGAGTATTTTCAATCTGTTTGGTCTCTGTGGCCGTAAGCACAACATTTTCAATTTTTTTGACCTTGGTGGCAGACCCGGAGAGGCCGCATCGTTCAGGATCTGCCTGGATGGAGGCCATATTCCATTGCTTGATGTGTTCCACACCAAGTGCGCACTCGGGCTCTATATATGATTCATCGTAATCATCTTCAGCATGGCAGAGAATATTCTTATATCCCATAACCAGCTTGGCCCGTGGCGGCCTGGGTTCATTTGCTGCTCCAGAAACTGTGATCAGAACAGGAAAAGCACTTTGGACTGTCTCATATCCTGTCTCCACTCCCCTCACAGCAGTGATCGTATCCTGGCTCACTTCCCGTACTGCACATACAGAAGTTAACTGATTGACACCCAGTTTTTGTGCTACCTGGGGTCCAACCTGGGCTGTATCGCCGTCAATTGCCTGCCGTCCGCAGAGGATCAAATCACAGGGACCAAGTCGCAAAATTGCACAAGTCAGGGCATAGGAAGTGGCCAGAGTGTCCGCACCGGCAAATCCGCGATCAGAGACCAGCACAGCATCATCCACCCCCCGGTACAGGCATTCCTTGAGCACTTCACTGGCCTTGGGCGGTCCCATGCTCACAGCAGTAATTTTGGTATCAGGCCAAAGGTCTTTGATGCGCAGGGCTTCTTCCAGGGCATTTTTATCTTCGGGATTAAATATCGCTGGCAGGGCATCCCGGTTCACTGTCCCGTCCTCTTTCATGGCTTGCCCGCTCACATTCTGGGTATCCGGGACCTGTTTGACTAAAACCACTATGTGCAGTGCCATCACTCTCCTCCGCATGCATTCGCATGATCTCCGTGTTCTGTGTCTGCTCAACCTGCATCCAAATATTTTACCAGGCCATAAAGGTTGAGCCCGCTCGAATAAAAGAGGTATACTAGGCAATCTGAGCCGAGGTTTCAAGACCGACTTTGGAGGAAATTCAATGGAAGACTCAGTTGTCCTGAAGAGGCAGCTCAGGAGGGCATTCTGATATCCGGGCATTCCTCCAGACCTTGCTCCAGACAATGCCGGTAAGTTGCGGCTGCCTGAACAAAATTCTCGGCCCAGTCCGGAACGCTCAAGGCATGTACATGCGTATAGCAGGCAAAGGTGTTTCGAAACAGCAGTCCGTCCTGGGATTGCCCCAGACCGGTACCCCGCAGCATAGTCAGGCAGGGTTCTTGAATACAGGACTGTCCATTGGGAGGCAGGCACTTGGAGTAGTGAAACTCATGCCCGTAAAATTCATAGCCGACCCGGTAAAAAGGGTTGGGCCGGCTGACCCGGGCCAGAGTATACCCATGTCCCTGCGGTTTTCGGCTCAGTTTGGTCTGAAAAGGGAAAACACCGACCATGGAGTGTGCATGGCCTGTGGAAAACAGGGTGGTACACAGATACATGAGACCGCCGCATTCAGCATAGATGGGCAGGCCTTTTCGGGCCAGAGCGAGAATCTTGTCCCGGACGTGTGCATTGGAGGCCAGTTCAGAGGCCTGGGTCTCGGGAAATCCCCCGCCCAGATAGAGACCGTGCAGCTCCGGCCACTCCTGGCCGGTAAGCAGACTGACCTCTTCGATCCTGGCCCCAGCTCTGGATAAAGCCTCCAGATTTTCAGGATAATAAAACCAAAGGCTTGCATCCTTGACCACCCCGATACGCACCGGCTCCATCTCTGCAGATTTTGTGGGCCACTGCACCGGCTGGACCGCAGAAAATTCCGGGGCATGCAGGGCGATATCTGAAATTCTGTCCACATCCAGCCACTCGCCTATGGTCCAGGCAATGGTTTCCAGGGCCTGATCAGAGGTGTGCTCCCGGTCTGAGATCAGTCCCATATGCCGTTCCGGAATGGGATTATCCTTCAGCCTGGGCAATGTTCCCAAGACTGGCAGGTCGCAGTACGTTTCTATGCACTGGCGCAGAATACTGCGATGCCGGGCACCAGCGGTATTGTTCAGAACCACTCCGGAAATGCGCACCCCCGGTTCAAAGTGCACACACCCCTGGAGCATGGCCGCTGCTGTGCGGGTCATCTTGGTGCAGTCAACAATGAGCACGACCGGAGAATCAAGGAGGCGGGCCAGATGGGCTGTGGAGCAGCTCCCATCCAGATCTTTGCCGTCGAACAGACCGCGATTGCCTTCAATCAGGGCCACATCAAAATGGCTCATCCCCTGGGCGAAAAGAGACCTGATCTGGGCATCGGACATAAGAAAAGGGTCCAAATTGGTGGCTGTATGCCCGGCCGCTCGGCTCAGCCAGACAGCATCAATATAATCAGGACCCTTTTTGAAAGGCTTTACTTTCCAGCCTGCCTGGTTCCAGTATTTGGCCAGGCCCAGGCTGAGGATGGTCTTTCCGGACCCGCCGCGTAACCCGGCAATTGTCAAGCGCGGAATATGAAGCACAAAAAACAGTTGGTATAAAGCAGGTTACTCTTCTTTAGGTCCACCTTCTCCCTCTGCCCCGGCCTGTTTACCCATTCCAGGGAGGGTGTACATAGTGGTGCTCCCGCTGGACCAGAAAGAAAGCAGGCCCTCGGAAACCATTTCATTGACAACCTTCTTGGCCGCGCGCGGTTTCTCGTCCATAATCTTGGCCAAATCGTTGAAATAGAATTTGGTCTTGCTTGCCGATTTCTTTTTCAGTTCATCAACCACTTTTTGTTTCAGCTCTTCATTGGCCATGGGGCATGCCTCCATATCATAAAAGTCAAAGAGGGGGTCAATGCCCCCTCCTTATAGATTGCACAACCTACTCGGCCTTAATGGCCGCGTAGTCGTTCATCCCTTCAGTAAACTTGAAGTTCGTGGTCTGCCGCCAGGTGTAGTAGGCAGGGTCGCGGAAATCGTCGATCAGGTGGTGCGAGAACTCCAGACCGGTGACTTCAAAGAACTTCTCCCAGCCGATCCGCTCGGCCCAGTCGCCCAGGCGCTCGTATTTCTTGGCGTTATTTTCGTAGGCCTCAACGATCTGGCGGATGGTCTTAGCCAGGGTGGGCCAGCGCGGGGTCTCGTTGGGGATGAAGGCCACAACCACCTTGGAGAACTTGGGAGCGCTGATCCGATTGGAAACCTTGCCTCCAGCCATGAGCACAATCCCGTCGCCTTCGGCGTTGGTCAGGGGCAGGGAGGGACACATGGTGTAGCAGTTTCCGCAGTACATGCACTTGTCCACGTTGATCTCAACGCTCTTGACTTCCTTTTTCTCCCCTGTCCGCTCAGAGACGATCTCTTTCTTCTTGGGCTTGATGGCCGCTGTAGGGCAGGCAGCAATGGCCAGGGGAATCTCGCACAGGTTGTCCAGAAACTCGTCGTCGACCATGGGCGGCTTGCGGTGATAGCCGAGGATGGCGATGTCCGAGCAGTGCACAGCCCCGCACATATTCAGGCAGCAGGCCATGGAAATGCGCAGCTGGGCGGGCAGCTTCATCTGCTGGAACTCGTCAAAGAGCTCGTCCATGACCACTTTCACTGTGCCTGATGCATCAGTGGCCGGAGTATGGCAATGGATCCAGCCCTGGGTGTGGATGATATTAGTCAACCCGGCCCCGGTTCCTCCGATGGGAAACTTGTGGCTGCCGGTTTCATAATTGCGGCTCTGCAGGTCCTGCTTCAAGGGCTCGACCTTGTCCTTGCTGTCCACCATAAACTCAATATTATTCCGGGTGGTGAACCGGACATACCCGTCACAGTGCTTGTCAGCGATCTCACAGATCTCGCGGACAAACTCCACACTCATGAGTCGTACACCCCCTACGCGGACGGTGTACACCTCATCTCCGGTTTCTGATTTATGCATGAGCACACCTGGTTCCAGGATTTCGTGCCACTGCCATTTTCCAAAGTTATTCTTGATCACCGGGGGCAGAAACTCACCATAGTGGTGGTTCCCGATATCCGTGATCCGATCTTCCATCGGCTTGTCTGGATTATATCCGGATGACACAAAAGCCATAGCTGTCCTCCCTTAGCGTTGATGGCGTTTCCTGAAATCTGTGATGTCCTGACTGAATCCACCCGGAACTTCTTCTTCTTTCCAGAAGATATAGGGATTGTGCCGAGGTTCTTGGACGTGCTGGGCCAAAGCCTTCAGCCCGGTCATATCCAAAAGCTTCTGAAATCCCTGCCGCTTGATGAGCTCGCCCAGGCGTTCCCGGTTCTTGCCCTCTTCCATCCACCAGTCCCAGATATTTTCAATCACTTCCTTGATGTCGTCATAAGGCTCTTCCACCTTCATAAAAGGCACCAGCATGGAGCTCATCTGGGCCCCGTCCAGGATCGGAGCTTTGGCGCCAACCAGGATGGACAG
>JBKHIL010000129.1:0-5445 GCA_046538645.1 Desulfovermiculus sp. | reverse complement strand
TAATCATTCTGCTCAGCAGTGAGACTGTCGATCTTGATGCCCATGGCCTTGAGCTGCAGCCCGGCGATCTGATCATCAATCTCTGTGGGCAGCTGCAGGACCTTGGGCTCCATCTTTCCCTTGTTCTGCACCCCGTACTCGCAGGACAGGGCCTGACCGCAGAATGAGGTCGACATGACCTCACTGGGATGTCCCTCAGCCGCAGCCAGATTGACCAGCCGGCCTTCACCGAGCACGAAGAGCTTTTTGCCGTCCAGGACATATTCTTCCATAAAAGGCCGGACATTGCGCCGGGACTCGGCCTTTTGGGCCAGGGTTGACAGTTCGATCTCGTTGTCAAAATGCCCGGAATTGGCCATCATGGCTCCATTCTTCATCAGTTTCATGTGCTCAAAGCTGATCACATGCTTGTTGCCGGTCACTGAACAGAAGACATCCCCTATACGGGCGGCTTCATTCATGGGCAAAACCCGGAAGCCGTCGTAAGCTGCCTGCAGGGCCCTGAAGTTGTCCACTTCGGTAATGACCACGTTGGACCCCATGCCTTCGGCCTTTAAGGCCACCCCCCGGCCGCAGCTGCCATAGCCGTTGACCACCACGGTCTTTCCGGCCCACAGCAGGTTGGTGGCCCGGGTGATTCCATCAATTGTGGATTGCCCTGTGCCGTAATAGTTGTCCACCAGATGTTTGGTCTTATTGTCATTGACCGCAATCATCGGATACTTCAAGGCATTGTCCTTTTCCATGGCCTTGAGCCGGATGATTCCGGTGGTGGTCTCTTCACAGCCGCAGATGATGTCCGGGATGAGATGAGCATGCTTTTTATGGATTTCCGAGACCAGGTCGCACCCATCATCGATGGTGATCTGGGGTTTGAACTTGATCACATTCTCGATATAGCGGTAATAGTCCTCGGTGGTTTCTCCCTTATAGGCCCAGACCTTGACACCTTCATCAGCCAGGGCCGCAGCCACATCGTCCTGGGTGGACAAGGGATTGCAGCCGGTAATGGCCACATCAGCTCCTCCAGCCTGCAGGGTCCGAACCAGGATCGCAGTTTCCTTGGTTACATGCAGGGCCAGGCCAATCCGCACTCCCTTTAATGGCTTCTCCCGGGCAAAGCGCTCCCGCACTTCCAGGAGAGCGCCCATATGCAATTCCGCCAGCTCTAAATTATTTTTTCCTTGAGTAACCAGACCCATGTCTTTCACTTCATACGTACTTCCTGTGTCCATTTCTAACTCCTTGCAATTAAAGGTTCTTAGCGCGAAATATGTTAATTTTTGTCCGCAACAAACATATTGATGCACAGTCCATTCTTGACTTCAATCTGCTGTGTGCGCTGCAGGATAAAGCCGGCGTCCTCCAGCCACTGCCGGACCTCATCCGTGGCCAGGCCCATCCAGGGACCGCCGAAACGGTCCCGAACATCCGGCTGATCGTGCTTGTCAAAATCCACCAGGACCAGACGTCCGCCCTGCTTGAGCACTCGACGGGCCTCTCTGATGCCCACTGCTGGAACGGACAGGGTGTGCAGGGCCATGCTGACTATGGCCGTATCCGCTGTTTCATCCCGCAAAGGCAGATGTTCAAGCTCACCCAGCCGCAGCTCGACCTTATGTCCATTGTGGGCAATGCGTTTTCTGGCCTGCTCCAGCATACCAGGTGAGCTGTCTATGCCGATGACCTTCTGGGCCTTTTGCTCCAGCCTCAGAGCAAGTTCCCCAGTGCCGCATCCCAGATCCACGGCCACCTGTCCGGGTGAGACCTCTTCAGCTATGAGTGCATTGAGATCAACCGGACCTAAAATCTCGTTCTTAAGTTCATCCCAATCCGGCGCCACATTCTGGAAAAAACGGGCTGTACGACTTTTGCGCTCTTCATAGATGGCTTCGGCCCGCTGCAAATCCTGCTTCAGGCCTAAAGCACTGTCTATATCCTGACGCAAATACTCGATGAGAGCCTGGTTTTCCTCATTTATCACCGCATGATAGTAGACAAAACTCCCGTCCCGGCGCGAAGTGAGCACTCCACTTTCGGACAGAATTTTCAAGTGACGGGAAATGCGTGACTGACCCATATCCAAGGCCTGCACCATCTCGTTGACATTGAACTCGTGATGCAACAACAGGATAAACAGTCGAAACCGGGTTTCATCGGCCAGAGCTTTAAAAATTTTTATCTTATCCATAAATTTTTATATTGAGATATCTTGATATGTGATCCGGGAGTGATAGAGATACACGCAGACCAAACTGTTGTCAAGTCCGGATCATTCCGAGGAAAATTAAATCAGTATGTGCTCAGGTTATCAGGAACCTGCCTGGCCAGAACGTATTACATTCTGGTCCAGATACCGGCCCGGAATGATAGTAATGCGCGGCAAGTGGTCCAGGGAACTCTCATCCACCAGCAGGACGCATCCGAAAACGGTTTCCAGATTCTCAAAGGTGAGGACATCCCGGGGCGGACCGTGGCCGGCCATGGTCCCATCCCGCAGCAGCAGGATACGCTCGCTGTACAAAGAAGCCAGGTTCAGGTCATGGGCAACCATAATCACGGTCAGCTCATGTTTGGTGTGCAGCTCTTCCAGCAGGTCCATAACCCGGACCTGATGAGCCAGATCCAGGGAAGACGTCGGTTCATCCAGAAGAATGATTTCCGGCTCCTGGCACAAGGCCCGGGCAATGAGCACCCGCTGCAGTTCACCTCCGCTGAGCTGGGCCAGTGAGCGATCCTGCAGATGATCTATGCGGGTGGAATGCATGGCCTCACGGGCTACCTGCATATCCCGGGCGCTGTCCAGTCCCAGAAGGCCCTGGTGCGGATAACGGCCCATAAGCACGGTTTCCAGCACAGTGTATGATGCAGCCACTGAGGCCTGCTGAGGGACAAAAGCCACCTTTCTGGCCATCTCCCGCCTGGACCTGGTGCTGATATCCTGGCCCAGAATCTCCACATGACCTGACTGCGGGCGCAGGATTCCGGCCAGAGTCTTTAAGAGCGTACTCTTGCCCGATCCATTGGGACCAATGACCACCAGAAGCTCTCCCCGGGGAACAAAGAAGCTGACCGATTCCAGAACCCGGACCTGGCCGTATCCCACACACAGCTCATCCACCCGCACGGCATCCCCAGACCCCATGTGCTTCTCCTGCGAACTTCTTTTTTTGACCAAGATTTTTTTCACCTCTTGGACCGGGCCAGAAGGAAGATAAATGCCGGGGCTCCGATCAGGGCCGTGACCACCCCCACTGGAAGCTGGCCCTGGATCGAAGTCAATCTGGCCAGCAGGTCGCATCCGGTCATAAACGCCGCTCCACCCAAAACGCAGGCCGGAACGAGAAGGCGATGATCAGGTCCCAGGAGCAGACGCAGGACATGGGGAATGACCAGGCCCACAAACCCGATCAGACCGACCAGACACACTGAGGCACTGACCATAAGAGAGGTAACCACCAGGAGGACGGCACTCACAGCCTGGACATTCACGCCCAGGCTGTGGGCCGTGTCCCGCCCGAACTGCAGGAGGTTCATGGGCCGGGCCAGGACGAAGATAAGCACGAAACTCGGAAGCAGCAGAATACTCAGTCCTCCCACCTGGGTGATATCTGCACTGGACAAGTCCCCCATGAGCCAGAACAGGATGCCCTGCAGCTTGGTGTGCTCGGTGATGGAGATCAAAAAAGTTATGATTGCAGAACAAAAGGCATTGACCATCACTCCGGCCAGGAGCAGGCTGTTTTCCTGCAACAGCCTGTGTCTGGAGGTCAGGATCAAAACCAGGAGCAGTGTGGCCAGACTCCCGGCAAAGGCCAGGCCGGCTACCCCGGGGAAGAACCGCAGCCCCAGAATCATGCCCAGGATGGCCCCCACAGCAGATCCTCCGGAGACTCCAAGGATATAGGGCTCTGCCAGCGGGTTGCGCAAAAGGGCCTGAAAAACCAGCCCGCCAACTCCTAAAGTGGCTCCTACTATCGCCGCCAGCAGGACCCGGGGCAGGCGTATCTGCCAGATAATGGTCCAGTGCACGCTCTGCCCGGTTTCGCCCCGAAAAAAAGATGCCAGGACATGCACGAGGTGTTCGCCTGTCGAGCCCCAGGCCAGGGCCAGAGTCATAACCACCCCCAAACCCAGGGCCAGCCCGGTGCAAAGCACAGCAATTCGAAGCCCTGATCCTCGGTGGCCTGTTGCTTCCCGGACATGCTCCCTACTCATTGGCATGCGCTGCCCTGTCGACTCCATTTGTATTCACATTCAGCTTGCCGGCCAGCTGGGGGTGAAAGAGCTGAACCAGAATGGCCAGGGCCCTGGTCAGCTTCGGAGTCGGCCGGTTGAAGAGATCAGGGTCCAGAGCATGGATGCGTCCGTTTTTGACTGCCCTGATTTGATCAAACTTCTGCCATTTTTCCTTTTCCTCCTGGACCATGATCTCTTCTTTGCCCATGGTATTGATCAAAATGACGTCCGGGTTAAAGACGAGCACATCCTCCCGGGAATAGCGGGGATACTGATTTGCGTGAGCGGCTACATTTTCTCCTCCGGCCAGGGTGATCAGCTCATGGGCAAATGTATCCTTTCCGGCCGAGACAATGGGCGAGACCCCGATCTGGTAAAATACCCTGGGCCTGCTTTCAGCCTGACCCACCACTTCCTTGATTTCCCGGACCTCCTGCTGCATAGCTCCAGCCACCTGTCTGGCCTTTTCTTCAGCGTCCAGCACCCGGCCCAGATCCAGAATAGTCTCCATTATGGCCGGCAAGTCCCTGGGATCCAGGGCATAGACCGGAATACCAGCCCGTTCCAGCTGCGAGATGGCCTGATAGGGGTTGCCGTCCTTGGTGGCCAGGCACAGATCCGGCTGGAGAGCGACAATCTTCTCCACATTCAGGTTGATATATGAACCGACTGCAGGCAGATCTTTGGCTTGAGGCGGGTGGTTGCTGTACTGGGTAACACCAACCAGACGGTGTCCCTGGTCAATGGCAAAAACACTCTCAGTAATGCTCGGGGCCAGAGAGACGATTCGCTCAATACGCTTTGGCAGCTGCACCTTGCGATCCAGCTCATCCGTGACCGTCCTGGCCGTGGCCGCGTGGAAATGGCCCAGGACAAAAAGACCGAGAAAAAACAATAATCCTGCATAAAGGTGCTTCATAGAACTGATCAATCCTTCAGGGATTGCTGCAACCACAGACTCTCGCATGAAACGAGATTTTCTCCCTAAGATGACTCTGGCTTTTCCGAGTAGGGCTGGTTCTCTCCGAGACCCAGCCTCTGTGATTAACGCACTCCCGGCCCTCGGAGAGGCCCGGGCTACTGGGCCCAGGCCTGTTCATACACTGTTTCTTTCCTTATCAAACTGGGCCTCTGCGGCCGGGGCGACGATGAACTCCACCAGCGCATCTACCTGGACAGCTCAAACCGGATGGGCACCTCGACCCA
>JBKHIL010000128.1:0-5508 GCA_046538645.1 Desulfovermiculus sp. | reverse complement strand
CTGTCTTGTTATTTTTGGCACATGGCTTGCTTTCCGTAAAAATTCAATCCCAATTCATCCCCAGCGGCGGGAGGCATTTTAAAAATGCCAGCATTCTTGCAAAGCTGATGGGTTTGTGCTGAATTTTCATGATCCATCCACTCAACTTCAACCTGGTTCAGGAGGTACTCATGCCCAGAAAACTCTTGTTCATCTGCCTTGCACTGCTGACCCTGTTTGTGGCTGCCCAAGGCCTGGCCTTGGCCCAGGAGGATTTAGCCAAAAAGGCTGCTGAAGACCCCCATGCCCTGGAGGAAGCAATCAACCTGGCCCACGAGGACGGATATCTGAACAAGGACGACCCCGAAGGATATCTGGGAATCCCCGGAGCTCCGCAAATCAACCTGATCATTGCCTTTCTGTGGGCCTGTCTGGTGGGATGGATCTTTTCCACTGTAGGCGCCTTTGGGGGAATAGCGGCCGGGATCGGGCACATCTCCATTTACGGCCTTGGACCCTACGCAGACAAATTCGCAGGCAAATCTCCGGCCTTGAATTCCGCAATCACAGACACTATCCGCATATCCAACCAGTTCCTGGTCGGGCTCAGTGCCCTGGTCTCAGTGGTCAATTACTGGAAGCTTGGCAGACTGGTCATTCCTGTTGGCCTGGCCCTGGCCCTGGGTTCCATCCTGGGCAGCTACCTGGTCCCCACCCTGACCGCAGGGAAGGTCTCATTTAATGATTATATCGGCTGGTTCGGCGTCTTTGTCCTGGTTCTCGGCTGCTGGATGTTCTACCAGTCCACACCCAGGGGGCAGGCCGGAAAAAAGAAGGCCAAACAGGCAGCTGAGGCCTTTGAGCAGACCATGAAGCGCAAGAGAAGCGGGGAGGCAGTGGACACATCTGAGCTGGGCGTGAAGATGACTTCTTTTAGCATGAAAACGATAAAGTTCACCTTCTACGGGGTGGAGTTCTCCTTTAATCCTTTGTTCCCCCTGCTCGGCGGATTCGTCATTGCAGCCATTGCCGCCTTTTTGGGCGTTGGCGGCGGCTTCCTGCTGGTCCCTTTTATCACTGCTGTGGCCGGACTGCCCATGTACCTGGCGGCCGGAACCTCGGCCCTGGCCGTCCTGGTCGGCATGCTGACCGCCATTCTCAGCTACCTGGCCGCAGGCGTCCTTGTGCACTGGCCTCTGGTCGGGACACAGCTGGTGGGCATATTCATAGGATCCATGATTGGTCCGCGCACCTCCCAGTATATCCCGGACAAGGTCCTCCAGCGCATCTTCATCGTCCTGGCCTTTTATGTGGGCTTTAATTACATTATCATGAGCTTTACCGGTCTGCAGATACATGAACTGCTGGCCGGCAGATAAGACTCCTGCCCGGACCGGGCAGACTTTGGCTCGTCGGGCATAAAAAATGAGTTATCAGTTCACAGGCATCGGGTCAGAATCAGGGTCCAGATAACTGTGAACTGATAACCAATAACAGACTCATACCCACAAAAAAATTATGACCTGGTGGAATTATCTCATTATCCAGCTGGATCTGGTCCTTATCGCCCCGTACCGTTTTTTTGACAATCCGGTGACCGGATTTTTCTTCGGGACCTTTATCCTCTGCCTGTGGTGCATCCTTGTGGGTGAGATGACCTACAGAGTCGTATCCCGGATAAATGATGCCCATATCCGCGGATTCCAGAAAGAAATGGTCAAGATGCACAACCTGTCCGTCAAGGCCCTGATGCTCAAGGACAAGGACAATTATCAGGCTTGCAACAAGGAAGCCAACGAAGCCTTTGGCAAATATTTCTTCAATATGATCACCCTGGGTGCAGCCACATTGTGGCCGGTCCCCTTTGCCCTGGGTTGGATGCATACCCGCTTCGGCCATATTGATTTTGAACTTGCGTTCTGGATGCCCTTACTTGGGCACAGTGCAGGCTATGCCTCTGTCATGATCCCCATGTATATCCTGGGCCGCATGGTCTGGTCCAAACTCAAGCCCCTTGTGCCCATCCTGGATCAGTCTTCCGGAAATGGATCCCGGGATGAAGATGTGGAAGAAATGATTCCAATGCGAGAAGTCGATGAGCATGGAAAAATCCCGGACAGATTCTGGTCCGAAGAAAAACCCTGACTCCAAAGGAGTGAAAATCATGGATAAAACCCTGCAGCAATCCCGAGCCAAGAGGTATCAGTTTTTATCCACCCTGTTCCGGGATGAGATTTCCCTGGATCTGATCAAGTCAATGCAGCAGGACGCTTTTGTAAGACCCTTAAATGAGGCTGTTCAGGGCTGCGGCTATGTGGATCTGACCAGCGGGGCCGAGGTCATCACCAGGTACCTGCAAAGCAAGGATGCCCAGACCGCCTATGAAGAACTGCGCTTTGACTATGCCGAGCTCTTTCTCAACGCCGGCCCCAACCCGGCTTTTCCGTATGAGTCTGTTCATACCAGTGGAGAGCCGGTGGTCATGCAGCAGCCGGTATTTGAGCTCCGGGAATACTTCCGCCGGGCCGGACTGCACCCTTCGCCCCAATTTTTGGATCTGGAAGAGCATATCGCGGTGCAGATGGAATTTTTGCGCCACCTGCTGGAAAAAGGCGATGTCCAGGAGTATGAGAAGTTCTTCAAGACCAAGTACTCCAAATGGGTGGTCCCTTTTTGCGATCAATTGGCCGCCGCAGCCAGCACTGATTTCTATCAGGGCCTGGCCCATTTCACCCGGGGGGCCATCATGTGCGAGAATATGCGCCTGGAGGGCCACACCAAGGGAGAAGAGACCACGACCATCATGGTCACTGCAGTGGACGCCCTGAACCTGGACTCTGGATACGCCACCCTGGCTCAGGGGGCCAGGGAGCCGGAAGGGGAAAAGAAAATTCCCTCCCACTGTTACAGCTGCGGCGCCTTGTGCGGGATGACGGCCAAGGTCAAGGACGGGGTGCTCACCGGCACCAGCGGCCTGTCCGGAGATCCCAAAGGAGACGGCAGGTTGTGCCCCAAGGGAGGCAATTCGGCCAAACACCTCTACTCTCCGTACCGGCTGAAGACTCCCCTGATCAAGGAAAAGGGCCGCTTTCGCAAGGCTTCCTGGGACGAAGCCCTGGACCGGGTGGCCTCCGGCATCCAGAACATGGACAAGGACAAGCTGGCCTATTTCCGGGGCAACGACTTTGTGAACTGGATCCATGAGGCCCTGTTCGACCACCTGGGATGCCCCAAAGGCACTCACCGCCCCATGTGCGACAACTCCAACCGCATGGCCAACGAGCACAACTTAAACGACAAGCGGCCGTGGATCAATTACCAGGAGTCGGACTATATTCTACACTTTGGAATGAATGAGCTGGCTACCTCCTACGGCCAGCGGAAGACAGCCGAACTGAAAAAAGCCCTCAAACGTGGGGCCAAGCTGGTGCTCTTTGATCCCCGCCGCTCGGAAACAGCCAGGGAAGCCACGGAATGGATCCAGATTAAGCCGGCTACAGACGGGGCGGTGGCCATGGCCATGGCCTATGTGATCATCACTGAGGATCTCTACGACCATGACTTTGTGGCCAACTGGACGCATGGATTTGAGCCCTTCAAAAAGCGGGTCCTGGGACAGGAAGACGGGGTTGCCCGCACCCCACAATGGGCGGAAGAAATCAGCGGAGTCCCGGCCGCGACCATAGCCCGTATCGCCCGGGAATTCGCCATGTCCGAGGCCAAGGGCACCATATCCTGGGGCGGCCTGGCCCAGGTGCCCAACGGCATGTACTCAACAGCCGCCATCCAGGCCTTAAACGGACTGTGCGGAACCTTCGACGCCCCCGGAGGCCCATCCCTGCCTTTTAAGCGCAAGCTGAAATCTGCCTGGGGTCAGGGGCAGGAGAAGCCCGCAGCCACACCTGCACCCAAGATCAATTCCTTTGACATGTGGAAAGGATGGGCTCCGGCCTATATCCTGCAGGACGTCCAGGCCGGCCGGATCAAAGGTTTGATCAATTATTACGGCGATCCGGTCCTGTCCTGGGGCAACCAGGAGGCCACCACCCAGGCCATTTTGGACATGGATTTCAAGGTCTCCATCGAGGCCTTTATGAGCAACACCGCCCTGCTCTGCGATGTCGTCCTGCCGGATGCGACCTGGCTGGAGCAGTCCTTTGTCAAGAACGAATGGCTCTACGAGGCCATGCTCATGTACTTTGCCCAAATAGTCCCCCCCATGTACAACACCAAGCCCATGTGGGAAATCACCAAGGAACTGGCCGTGCGTCTGGGTCTGGGAGCATACTTCCCCTGGCAGTCCATTGAAGAAGCCGAGCGGAACCAATTGGCTGGAACCGGGTGGTCCTACGAGGAACTCACATCCAAGGGATTTATCATCACTGATCAGGCCGAGTACTATAAATACAAGAAATGGGGCTCCCTGAATCCGCCCGAGGGCTACGGCTCCTCAGGGACGACCAAGACTGGAAAGTACAACTTCCTCAACCCGGTGGCCGAGGAAAAGGGGGTCGACCCCCTGCCTGACCACAAAGTTCCGGAAACAGAACTGCAGCCGGATGCTGAATATCCCTTCATTTTCGGCAACTTCCGGGTCTTTGAACACGAACACTGCTCCACCTTTTCCAACTACGCCCTGATGAAAATGAAGGGCAAAAACACTTTGTGGATCAATGTCCTGGACGCCAGGCAACTGGGAATTTCCAGTGGCGATGTGGTCCGGCTTGAGTCCCCATGGGGACATGTACAGCTGGAAGCCAATCCCACCTGGTCCATCAGGCAGGGTGTTCTGGGCTCTGAGGGCGGCTTCGGTCATATCCGCGGACTGGAAGGAGATCCCAAGTTTCCCCAGTTCGGCGGCTGCAATCCTCCCGGGATCCAGAAGCCGAACACGACGGAGAAAGACGGTGGCACACCGGTTATGAAGTACATCAAGACCCGGGTGATCAAACAGTAAGGGTCAATACATGATCACATAAAAAATCAAGGGGGCGGCCACAGGACCAGGGTGCTGCGGCTGCCCCCTGGGTTTCAGGCCTTTTGAAGCAGGATGGCAAAGAAGTCCTGGACATATTTTCCGGATACAACCCGGGTCAGATCAAACTTGATGTCCTGCTCAAAAAAACTGCCCCCAAAGGCCAGAAACAAACTTCGGGAAACAGCAAAAACCGCCTCATGCAGCTCATGATGAGCATGAGGACTCATGTCAGGGCTGTCGTAGAGCCGACAGGCCAGTGGACGCGAGCTGAAAAGCAGACATTTTTGGCTCTGACTTAAGGGGCAGACATAGGTCTGGTCCACAGAGGCCTTTGCCGCCTGCGTGTCTTCACCACTTGCATGCAATTGCAATGACTTGTGTATCAGCTCCTTTCGTCCCTCCCTGTCCATTTGGGTATTGATCTTGTGAGCAATGTATACTGCCTCCACCAGGCTGACCCGGACTCGCTGCCTGCAACAGCGCATGTGTTCCCAACCGCAATGATCCAGGTCAGCAATGCCTTCATCCACCTGACTGAAAAGAGCCTCCAG
>JBKHIL010000018.1:0-12223 GCA_046538645.1 Desulfovermiculus sp. | reverse complement strand
ATCATTCCCATTCTCAGCCTGACATGACCGGATGCCTTGGCAATCACATGTCATATTTGCACATTTCTTGGCCAAAGGCCAGCCGAGTCATGGCATGACTGATTTTGGGGGGCTTTGGCCAGCTTGAGACAAGGGAACACGGCGTTATTTTTGATGAGTATTAGAAGATGGTACAAAGTAAATCAATTGATACCATTGAACAGGAGCAGAAATAATAGATTTTTTAGGCTGAGTAATTTTCTTTCTTGACAAATGATATTATCAAGACTATATTTTTTATTGTAGGCCAAATTGGTTGGCCTTTTGTTATTTTTTTCTTTCGGAGAAGTGAAGTTTTATGATCAAGAAAATGTACGTAGGAAATCTGGCATTTCAGTCCACTGAGGATGATCTTCAAAAGCTATTTGCCCAGTATGGCGAAGTCAAATCTGTTAATCTGATCACAGATAGAGATACAGGAAGATCTCGCGGATTTGCTTTTGTGGAAATGGATGATGAAGCTGCTGATGAAGCAATGAAAAAACTTGATGGAATGGATTTTGAGGGCCGGAATCTTAAGATTAACGAAGCACGTCCTCGAACATAATTTTTTTCTGTCGCATCCAATGTGATGTGATAGAGTCAGATTTAAAAAACCCACCTCATAATGAGGTGGGTTTTTTTTGTTCGCATTGCATACACAAATAAATGGAAGGCTTCATATTACACAAAATAATAAAAAATATGTATATGAATGATTATTGTAGTATACAATATGTAGGTATGTAATATTGATGTAAGAATATATATTATGCCCTCTTGTTATGTAAAATAATTTTGACAGAATAGAAAATATATTTTCAGTTTTTATAATTTTTTTTTACAATAAAAGTTTCCAGATTAAAATTCAGAATTTAAACATAAGCATGTTCCCCGGTACAGCAATAACAACAAAAGAATCCACCGGGAAGTTAACGTCATATTATGTGGCAAAAAAGTTGCAATCTCGGTAATAGATGTAAAATAATGTGCCTCATGTTTAGGGTGTATGAACGAGGAGTAAGTGTTATGATGGCAGACCTCTCATATCTTGAGCCTGGCCAAAATATGCGTCCTGTTCCGGCCTCAGCCCTGGATATTTTGCTCAGTGCACTTATCCGCGAACGCTGGACTGATTTTGAAGGGGCCAAAAAGGTTTACCAAAAACTGATCAGTGCCCGCCCCAGAACGAGAGAGGCCCAAATGGCCAGGCAAAGAATGGGGGCAATGGATATCCTTATTGCAGAGAAAGAGCTGTACAAAAGGGTGGACCGTAACGCCCGCGAGGTACTTTCCACCATCGGTATGAATGTCAGCGAAAACTCCAATATTCTCAGATTGCTCTTTGATGCTGATGCCATAGACTTAAACAATGATGGAGCTCCTTTTGTGCCCCTTAAGCCGGAATATATCCAGAGATGCCTGGATCTGGTGCCCAGAGAATTTCCTGGAGATCCAGGCCCAAATACCTTTGGCACGGGCGGAACTCCCCCTTTCTATCAGAGTGATGGGGACTGTGATCTGCGACCTGCTTCACAAAGGGAATTCGAGGACATTGTTCATATAGCCGCAAAATGGTCCAGCGTGGTCGATATCTTCAGTGTCCCGGTCCAGACCGAGAAGCGCATGTCTGACTATGACTGCGCCTTGAGCATGGAAAAAGGATTTTCCGGCTTAAAGATGATCGGAACCAGGAGGATGTCGGATGCCCAATCGGCTCATCTCTCCGGAAGAGACGACTGGCTGGATGGGGTCTCCCTTGTCACCAGCTTTACCCCCATGTCCAACATGGTAGATCCATTTCTGCGCAGTGCGGCCAATGGGAACAATCTTTTGCTTCTGGATTTTTCCATCGGCGGAGCATCCGGGCCCAACAGCCCCGAAGCCCTGCTGACCTTTATCCACGCCCAGGTCCTGTTCATGATGATCCTGGTTCAGACCCTCCGGCCGGGCACCACCTGTGTCCACGGCGGCATTCCGGGGGTGGTCAGCAGCGACGGAGACATCTCGTACAGCAATCCAAGTCAATGGCTGCTCAACGAGGCTATGGCCAGGCTCAATCTCTGGGTGACTGGATTTCCCTCTGCACAATCTGGAGGAAGCACAAGTGTGTCCGAAGACATGCACCAGGCAATTCAGGAATCCAGAAACAGCCGGAACAGGATTCGACGCTACGGCGCGCACATGATCCGGCATGCGTTTGGGGCCTTGGGAAATCTGCGGTTTTTCAATCTCCAAAAATTTGAAGCGGATTGTATGGCCGAACTGGAGACCAGGCAAGGGATGCGTACAAATGTCCTTGGCGAGATCAGCGTCCTGCCCCTTCATTTTCCGCCGGATACCCAGGCCCTGGAGGCTATTTCCGAGTTTGCCAGGAAGGGCAATCCCAAGATCACGGATCACACCCTGAAAAATGTGGATGCCTTCAGACAGTGGGAGGAGGAGGTGGCCCGCCAAGAGGAGCTTTTGTTCCAGCAGGAAAATGAGCGGGAATCACCTGATAAAGCAGCTTGAAGCCTTGAAGTAAACATACAGACCAAAAAAGGAGAGATCGTATGCTCGTACAATGTGCAGCCTGCAAAAACTATTTTGAATTGCCCGGGGTTTCAGAGGATCAAGACATTGCATCTACCCAGGAAACATTATGCAACGAGTGCCTGCTGGCTCATATAGAAAAGCTTGTATATGGCAAAAGCAGCAGGATGGAGAATGGAAAACGGATGATGGAGAACGCACCCCAGGAAGCGGCCTGAAAAGATGCCTGCATCTGCTGGGGTAAAGAGAATGCGGATCTGTACAAATAAATAGACAGGTCCGCATTTTACTAATAAGAGCAGGATGTCCTTTACATCCTGCTCTTATTAGTATTTTTTGAATTTCTTGGGGGTAATGCCAAATTTTTTGAGTTTATAGTGCAGAAGTTGCCGGGAGATGCCAAGGTGACGGGCAGCCATTGAAATATTACCCTCAGCAGCTTTAATGACTTTGTACAGCAGTTCAGCTTCGTTTCGATTCTGGGCCCTGGTCAGGCTGATATCGCCCTGAAACTCGGTTTCGCTGTTACCTGATTTGAGCCTGTCCAGGCCCTTTAAAAGTTTGTCCTGATCTTTTATGGGGAAAAAAGTATAAAAGTTGTTCCCTGTCTGCGCTTCACTTGAACTCTTCTCTTCTATAGCGAAGTTGGCTGGGATGTGCTCCAGCCGTAAAACCCTCTCCTTGCCCACAGCATTCATGGCTCCTTCCAGAACATGCTCCAGCTCACGCACATTTCCAGGCCAGGTATAGCTGGAAAACAGTTCCATCACCTGTGGGGATATTGATTCCACACGGAGGCCAAGGGCAATATTGTTGCGGTTGATAAAATGCGTGGTGAGCAGATCCAGATCTTTTGGGCGGACCCGCAAGGGGGGTATCTCCAGATAAACCACGCTCAGCCTGTAGTAAAGATCTTTGCGCAAGGTATGCAGGGGAAGAGGCTGACGATAATCTTTTTTAACTGACGAAATGATTCGCAAGTTGATGAATTTTTCAGTATTTGACCCCAGCCGGCGTATTTTCATGTCTTGCAGAACCCGGAGCAGCTTGGCCTGAAGGGAAGGAGACATCGAATCGACCTCATCGAGGTAGAGCGTTCCTCCCTGAGCTGCTTCGAAAAGCCCCCTTTTCTCCATGGCACCAGTGAAAGCCCCACGGGTTGTGCCAAAGATTGTGCTCTCCTGAAGACTTTCCGGAATGGCAGCGCAGTTTACGGCGATAAAAGGATAATGCCGCCGTGGGCTCTCGTTGTGTATGGATTGAGCCAGCATCTCTTTTCCAGTCCCGGTTTCTCCGCAGATCATCACGGTTGAGCTGGTGATTGAAGCTGCGCGTGCCCGGTGTATGCAGGCTAAGAACTCTGGCGAGGTCCCAATAAGATCTGAAAACGTAAACCGGGTACTGTTTTTGGAAAATGAAGAGTTCTTTTCATCCTTTGGGAGGGTATCTTGAGGTCTTTTCCGGGTAACAAGCCCATGCTGGGCAAAGCAGATGGCCCCTGTGATTTGTCCGCCGCTTCTTAAGGGGAAAACAGAGTAGGTGCCTTGATAGAAATCTGTTGCATGCAGAGGATGACAGCTGGAGCTTTGTTCAATGATGGGCTGGGAGTTTCGAATACAGCAGAGGATGAGACTTTGGTTTTCTGAAAGGGTATAAACTTCGGTGATTGGCCGGCTCAGGACTTCAGACGGTTCTAAGTGGTCCATTCTGGATTGCGCCTCATTGTACAATACGATCCGTCCGGACACATCAGTGATAATGACCCCAGTGTTCAGACTTAACAGCGGCTCGAGAAAATCTATGCTTGAAAAGTCAAAATTTTGAGCAACATATGGTGAATGGACAGGCATAATACGTCCAGCGTTAAGTGATATCCATTCCAAATATTGTATTCACTTAGACGTCAAGGCCCATGGACCGGGCGACTATCTCGGCGACATCCTTATCCAGCATTTCCGATTCCTTGGCCGCCAGGCCGTCCTCGAGCATGGTCATACAAAAAGGGCAGGCAGTGGCCACCAGGGATATTCTTCCAGATTGAGCCGGCCCGGCCGCTGCTTCCGCCTGAGCCACCCGGCGATCATTCACCCGGTGCTCCCTGTCTTCCTCGATCCAGGTCAGGCCGCCCCCGGCTCCGCAGCACATGCCATACTCCCGGTTTTGCTCCATCTCAGCAAGCTGTATTCCGGGAACCTGCTCCAGGATGCGCCTGGGGGCATCAAAGACGCGATTGTGGCGGCCCAGGTAACAGGAGTCATGATAGGTTGCCATTGCATTCACTTCATTGTTCAGGGCAATGGCCTCCTTTTCCATCAGGTCTGCAAGGAGCTCTGTATGATGGATGACCGGATATCTGGCTCCAAAATCCGGGTATTCCTTGAGCAAAGTATTGTAGCAATGCGGGCACAAGGTCAAGATGGAAGTGAAGGAATGCGCATAAGAAGCAAAGGTTTCCGCATTGGCTTCAGCCTGCATCTGAAAGAGATACTCATGGCCCATGCGTCTGGCCGGATCTCCAGTACACTGTTCTTCCTCACCCAAAACGGCAAAAGAGACCCCGGCCGTCTGGAGGATCCGGGCCAGGCTACGGGCAATCTTCTGATTGCGAGCATCAAAGGCTGCGGCACATCCGACCCAGAAGAGATAGTCAACTTTTCCCCCTCGTTCAGCTACCTCGGCCATGGTCTCAATCTCAAGCCCCTTGGCCCAATCCATGCGAGCGGTGGGGTGTTCGTTCCAGGGGTTGCCCCGTTTTTCGATTCCGGCAAAGACCTCGGCAAAGGTCTCTGGATAGCGGTCCTGCATCATGACCTCACTGCGCCGCAGCTCAAGGATCTTATGCAGGGGATCTATTAAGACCGGACAGGCCTCCACGCAGGCCATACAGGTGGTGCAGGCATCAATCTCAGCCGAGGTGACTGTTCCGTTCTCCACGATATCCTGTCGTTCTCGCGGCTGGCCCCAAAATGGCACCTCTTCATTGTTCTGGTCGCGAAGGGCATTCACCACTTGCCGCGGGGAGAGTATTTTGCCCGCAATATTGGCCGGACAATTCAGTGTACACCGGCCGCACTCTGTACAACTGGCGAAGTCCAGAAGATCCTTGCGGGAAAAATCGCCGATGTTTACTGCCCCCAGACTTTCGTCCCGTTCAAAGGCTCCGTCTACATCGAGCTTGTCCATTCTGCCCCGGGGCCGCAGGTCCTGCAGAAGAAAATTAATGGGGGCGGTGAAGATATGCATGATCTTGGGATAAAAGGGGAGGGCGGCGATTCCGCCCAATGCCAACAAGGCGTGTATCCACCACAGGGCGAGGTGATGGATGCGGGTTGTCTCCGGGTCTGCCTGGGACCACAGGGCGGAAAAGGCAAAGCCCAGCGGGGACCATTGCGGTGCATAGCCGATCTGCTCGGCAGTGGCTGCCAGCCGGCCTCCTTCAACCAAAAACCCGGTGATGATGATCAGCAGCAGCCAGAGGGGGAGGACCAGGTCTTTGGCTGTTCGCTGTAATTGGGGCCGTTTGAGGATAAAACGCCGCAGCAGTCCGATGATGACTCCGAGAGCTACCAGCCCGCCGCAGAGATCAAGTATCAATTCAAAGCCGAGAAAAAAAGGCCCGCTCAGAATGGCGCTCTCCCAGCCGAGGACCTTATAGAAGAGATCATATTCCAGGGCAATGATCAGTGTTCCCAAAAAGAGGATGAGCATGCCCCACATTATTCCCACATGCATGCTTCCGCCCAGGAAATGGCGGCGGAAGACTGTCTGGTTGGAAGCAATGCCCCAGAGCTTTGCTCCCAGTCGGGACTTAAGCTGGGAAAGGGATACGGGAGTTCTGGGGCCGGAAAGGATGCGACGGGCAGAGAACCACAAACCGTAAACAAGCACAGCCAGGGAAACGGCTGCCACCAGATAGAAGAGGTACTCTCCGGCCGTGCCAATGTTCCAGAATATTTCGCGCCGCGCTCCAGACATGATGTGCTCTCCTTTCATTTTCCTGGTACAAGCTTTTGATACCAAGGATAAAAAAGTTTCTAAAATTTTGCATATTGGATTGACAACCATAATTCCTATTTCTATACTGGTTGTCAAGAACAATTTTTATACCAAAACACAACCAGTATATTGGAATGATTATGGGCAACAATGTTAGTCTTTACGATGAGTTAAAAAAACGTATCGTTCTTTTGGACTACGAGCCGGGTCAGGTACTACGGGAGAAGGAGCTTGTCGAGGAGTTCGGGGTGAGCCGGACTCCGGTGCGGGAGGCCCTGATCCGGCTGGAGACAGATGGATTGGTGCGCATACTGCCCAATCTAGGAACTATTGTGTCCGAGGTCAGTTTTCAGCAGCTCAAGGATGTCATTGAAGTCCGTTCCCATCTTATCCTTTTGTCCGGTCAGCTGGCGGCTGCGCGGATAACCAAGCAGGAGCTTGAGGAGCTGCATGGGCTTATAGAGCAGATGAAACAGGAAAAAGATCCCAAGCTGCTCATGGATCTGGATACAAGGGCCCACGATCTTATCAATCAGGCCTCCAAGAACGAGATGCTGGTCAATATACTGGGCCAATTGCGCGATCTTGTGGTCCGTATCTGGTTCTACTTCCCGACCAATGACGAGTACTACCATGGACTCAGTGAGGAGTTTGAAGAGCTGGAGGTTGCTTTGCAGGCAGGAAATCAGGACGAAAGCGCCAGACTTTTGGAAAAGCACACCCAGCGGTTTATTGACCATATCCGGGGCCAGTTTTCCCTCTAATGGGCAGAGGAATACGCAAAAAGAGGGCATTTTTGTTTAATACGATGAACATGTAAGGAGAGTGGGGTATGAGCGCATTGCCGAGCAAAGCCAGGGTCGTCATTATCGGAGCGGGAATTGTGGGTAACAGCGTGGCCTATCATCTGGCCCAGAAGGGCTGGACCGATATGGTCATGGTGGACAAGGGGCCGCTGCCCAATCCCGGAGGGTCAACCGGTCACGCCTCAAACTTTATTTTTCCAGTCGATCACTCCAGGGTGAACACCCATCTGACCCAGGACAGCATGAATCAGTACATGGAGCTGGGGCTGTTTCGGCAATGCGGGGGGATTGAGCTGGCCCAGACCCAGGAGCGGATGGATGAGCTCAAGCGGCGCATGGCCTCGGCCAAGGCCTGGGGAGAAGAGGCGGTTTTGCTTGATCCTGAAGGAGTGAAAAATCTCTTTCCCTGGGTGAATACAGAGAAGATTCTGGGCGGTTTCTACTGCCCCAGGGTGGGAGTAGTCGATTCCTTAGAGACCGGGACCATCTTTCGGGACCGGGCCAAGGAAATGGGTGCTCTCCAGGTCTTTGCCAACACGGAAATTTTGGACATTGAGGTTGAAAACGGCCAGGTGCGGGGAGTAAAGACCGATCGGGGCGATGTACAGGCCGAGTATGTTCTCATCTGCTGCGGGGTATGGAGCCCCCGAATCGCCCGCATGGCCGGAGCCTCAATCCCGCTTATGCCTGTGGCCCATCAGATGATCGACGCCGGCCCCATTCCGCAGTTTGCTCAGGCCAAGGGAGAGATCGAGTATCCCATCCTGCGGGACATGTCCACTCTGATGTACGAGAGACAAGGGGGACATAACCTCGAAGTCGGTTCCTACGCCCACCGCACGATCATGTATGAACCGGACGAGATCCCGTCCAATGACGAGGCCAAGCTTTCTCCCACAGAGATGCCTTTCACTATGGAGGATTTCGAACCCCAGCTTGCAGATGCCCTGGATTTGCTGCCCGAAATGCTGGATCACGACAGTGTTGAGATCCAGTATGCCATTAATGGCCTGATTTCTTTGACCCCGGACGGAGGACCAGTGGTCGGTGAGACCCCGGAAGTCAAGAATCTGTGGTCAGTGGCCTCGATCTGGATCAAGGAAGGTCCGGGCATCGGAAAGCTCGTGGCCCAGTGGATGACCGACGGAGCCCCGGAGATCGATCCTAACGAACTAGACATTTCCCGGTTCTACGACTACGCCCGCAGTCCGGCCTTTGTCCGGGCCCGGGTCAATGAAGGTTTCCCCAAGACCTATGGCATTGTCCATCCCCGGGAGCAGTGGCTCTCAGCCAGAAATATCCGCCTCAGCCCCTTTCATTCCAGGACCACGGACCTGGGTGCGGTGTACTTCGAGACAGCGGGCTGGGAGCGGCCGCAGTGGTATGAGTCCAATGCCGGGCTGGTGGAGGAATTCGGAGACCTGGTCAATCAGCGGCCCAACGAATGGGACGCCAGGTGGTGGTCTCCGATTATCAATGCCGAGCATCTGGCCATGCGTGAGCGGGTAGCCATGATCGATCTCAGCGCCTTTGCCATTTTTGATATCGTCGGTCCCGGAGCCCTTGATTTTATCCAGTATATATCCGTGGCCCAGATGGATGTGCCGGAGGGCAAGGCGGTCTACAACCTGCTCCTGAACAGGTTTGGGGGGATCAGATCGGATCTGATCATGATCCGCCTGGGAAAGAATCATTTCCGGGTCGTGTCCGGCGGTGGGCACGGTGCAGTGGATAAAAAGTGGCTTTTGGACCATCTCCCAGCCGACGGCACGGTCCATCTCTGCGATATGACCTCATCCCTGTGCACGGTTGGGGTCTGGGGACCCCGGGCCAGAGATCTAGTCCAGTCAGTAACCGAGGACGATATGTCCGATCAGGGCTTCCCCTTTGGCACAGCCCGGGTGATCCACATTGACGGAATTGCAGTGCTGGCCCTGAGGATTTCCTATGTCGGTGAGCTGGGCTGGGAGCTGTATCCCTGGTTCGAGCAGGGCCAAAAGGTCTGGGACACTTTGTGGGAGGCGGGTCAGAGTCATGGAGTGGTGCCTGCAGGGATCGGCGTATACGGAACGACCGCCCGGCTGGAGAAAGGCTACCGCCTCTTTGGGCACGAGCTGGACACTGAGTACAATCCGGTTGAGGCCGGGATGCACCGCCCCAAGGTCAAGGCCCAGGATTTTTTGGGCAAGGAGGCCTATCTTCAGGCCAGGCAGGAGGAGCCGGCCGCGATCCTGTGCACTCTCACTGTTGACGATCATACCTCCCAGAGTGGAGAGAAGCGTTATATGCTGGGCAATGAGCCGGTTCTGACTCAGGGAGGCGAGCCTGTAGTAGACCGCAAAGGGAGACGCTCTTACGTTACCTCGGCTGGGGCTGGACCTTCAGTGGGCAAGCACATTTTGATGACCTACCTGCCTCCTGAGCTGGCTGAAAAAGGCACTCAGCTGAAAGTTGAATACTTCATGGAACACTACCCGGTGACAGTTGCGGAGGTCGGGCCTATCCCGCTGTTTGATCCGGACAACGCCAGGATGAAAGGTTGATTGCGGAGGATATGTATGAACATTCTCGTTTGTATCAAAAGGGTTCCGGACATTGGATCCAAGATCGATCTCACTCCGGACTGCCAGAATATCGTGACCAAAAACCTCGGCTTCACCATCAGTCCACATGAAGAATGTGCAGTCGAGGAAGCCATTCAGCTCATAGAAAAGTACGGCGGGAGCTCAACCGTGTTGACCCTCGGTCCTGGGTCTTCGGAAGAACAGCTCCGGGATGCCATGGCCAGAGGCGTGGATAGGGCTATCCTGCTCGAAACTGACGGCAGCGAATGGGATCCATCGGAAACAGCGGCAGCTATAGTTGAAACTGTGAAGAATACCGGCCAGCACTCCTTTGATCTCATCCTTTTGGGCAGTGAGTCGGCGGACAGTGCTGACTTCCAGGTGGGGGTCCGGGTGGCTCATGACCTGGACCTTCCCTGCCTCTCCAGTATCAAGGACCTGGAAATTCAAAATTCCACTTTGGTCGGCAAGCGGGAGGTGGATGACGGCTGGGAGGTATATGAAACGGCCCTGCCAGCAGTGGTCACGGTCAAGGAGGGGATCAATCTTCCCCGCTATCCCAGCCTGCGGGGGACGATGAAAGCCAAAAAGAAGCCGGTGGAACGAGACGCTGTGCAGCGTCCCGGACCTGGTCTGGAACTTCAAAGACTCAAGCATCCTCCAGAGACGGGCAAAGAAGTGGAAATGCTCGGCCAGGGTCCGGAAGCCGCACCCAGGGTGGTCGAAGTCCTCAAATCCCTGGAGGTGATTTAAGCCATGATACTCGCCATAATTGAACACGTGAATGGAACAGTTGCAGAGGCTTCCCTGCAGATGCTCACTTTGGGCCGCAAGTTGAGCACGCAGATGGAGGTCCCTTTGTGTGCCGTACTGTTTGGAGAACCAGAACAAACAGTGCTCGATACTGTGCAGGATTATGGGGCAACAGATATGTGCAGGGTCCATCATGCGGGACTTGGCTCCTATGCCCCCGAAGCCATGGGCAAAGCCGTGGTCCAACTCATTGAACAGAAACGGCCTGGTATTGTTATGGCTGCCGGGACTGAGCAGGGTAACGAAGTAATGGCCCATGCGGCGGCGCAGATGAATCTGCCTATGGCCGCCAATTGCCTTGATCTCCGGCCTGGCGAACCTTTTTATCTGACCCGCTTCCGGTGGGGCGGAAGTCTCCTGGAAGACAGCATTTTGCACGGGGGCCCCAAGCTGGTGAGCATTGCCCAGCATGCCATAGAGGCCGAAGAGGCCCCGAGGAGGGAGGAAGTCAAAAGTGAGGAGTTTCTCCCCAGCCTGGAGGAAAAAGACTTCCGGGTCCAGGTGCAAAGGCATGAGCAGACGGTGAGTGACGGTGTGACCTTAAAAAATGCCCCTGTGGTCATAGGCGGGGGACGGGGAGTTGGAAACGAGGCCGGCTACCGGGTCCTGGAAGAGCTGGCCTCCCTTCTGGGAGGTGCAGTCGGCGGTTCGCGGGTGGCCACAAACAACGGCTGGCGGCCGCATTCTGAGCAGATCGGGCTGACCGGCAACCGCATCGCTCCGGAACTGTATATCGCCTGCGGGGTGAGTGGAGCAATCCAGCACCTGGTGGGCTGCAAGGGAGCCAAGCGGATAATGGTCATCAACAAGGATCCGGAGGCCCCGTTTTTTTCCAAGGCTGACTATGGGGTCCTTGGAGATCTGCACGAAATCCTGCCTGCGGTTATTCAGGAGGTGAAGAAAGAACAGGCCGAAGAAACCTGATGCAGTCGATGACCTGGTCATTTTTTTGAAGGTAACCGGCATAATATGAGGCGGGCCCATGAGGCTCGTGTCCACAAGGCCTTTCGCAAAGCGAAAGGCCTTGTTATTTTCTACCATATTGCCCATCATTGCGATATAGTGTCCCTCATACCTGTGAACTGGAGTTTTTCGACTCATTGACAGAGTGCTCTCCAATGATCACTTACTTTACATGGCCAAAAGCTGTTTTTATGCATGCTCATGGAAGCAGGATAACTTTTCTATCCAGATCCCATGAGTAAAGTAAGTGAGAAAAATTCGACGCAGAGCTGGCTGGAGAAAACAAGGGGGCTGTTCCATGCGGATATTGCTCATCAATCCAGACTACACCAAAGGGTTTGAGTTGTTTTCTCTGCATTTTCCGCCGTTTGGCCTGACATCTCTCGCTGCATACCTGCGGGCCAACGGGCATGAGCCGGTCATCTTGGACCGCAATGTGCAGTCATCTGAACAGTTTCCTGACCTAGAGAATTTTGATCTGGTGGGAGTGACTGCAGATACCCCGCGTTATCCGCAGGCAAAGGAGAT